>JAFYAT010000045.1 GCA_017540585.1 Bacteroidaceae bacterium
TAATGATTGTATTGATTAATGATGTAGGTTCAGCGCATAAAATAAATGAGTGTAGTGACTCCTACTCGATTGTTTTTAGGCGTTGAAGATGCGCAGTAGGCGGTGCAAGGATTGTAAAAATAATTATGCACACCTACTTATTATTAAGCCTTTCAGATGTCTGCTTATATCCAAGTTCACATATTGCCTCGGCACTATTGAAGTTATGGGTATCATATCCCTTGAGGTCTATATTGATATATATGTCTGGCTTTGTGAGTTCAGCCATAAGACGCTTGTTGTGGGTTATGGATATGAAGAAAGAATTTGTAATTATGTTAAACACATTCTCACCAGTCATCACATCATAGGCACGTGCAAGGAAACCGAAGTGACGGCTCTTGCGCAATCCTTCTATTGAAGGTATTAAACCATTGCCTCCATGTTTCAGAAGTTGAGTAAAAGTGTTGGACTCAGAACTCTCGTAAGTGTCAAGGTTTATAGCCACGACCTTGTCACCCTCTTCACGATGAACACGATTCACAGGTAAACCGTTTACCATAGCTCCATCTACATACCTGTGGTTCTTTATAGTGTAAGGACGGAAAACACCAGGGATGGATATAGATGCACGAATTGCGTCAATGAGTCTTCCTTTACGGAACACTTTTTCCTCTCCTGTATCAATATCAGTTGCAATGGCACAATAGTTAACCTTCAGGTCTTCTATTCTCACATCTCCAATGATATCCTTTAGTACCTCATACACATCTTCACCACCCATAAGACCGTCAAGTCCTATGTGACGTATATCAGATAGCGAAAACATTTTCTTCTTGTTATTGTCTTGAGATAGGCATAACCTTCATCAAGTTTTCCCGCAGCATAGAGTCCTCCAATAAGAGCACCCATTGATGTACCTGCAATGGAATGTATCTCAAGTCCATGTTCCTCCAATGCTTTTATTGCACCAATGTGTGCATACCCCTTAGCACCACCATCTGCAAGTACAAGGGCTACACGATTATTATCGTTTTTCCCTTCTACAGGTTTATCATCAAGTTTATCCTCGTCAAAACTTTCTTCTTTCTTTACAAACCTTACGAACCATACAGTTGCTGGCAATATGATTATCTCGTATAATGTCTTGAGCACTATCTGTAGTATAATAATATTCAATAGTTCCATGATTGGCATTTCACCGAGGAAAGCCAAAGGGAAGAAAACAAACGAGTCTGCGCCCTCACCTACTATTGTACTCACAATTGCACGCAGACAGAAGTGTCGTTTCTTATGCTTCTTGTGCATCACATCCATTACCTTTGAATTGACGTATGAGCCAATGGCAAAAGCGGTAAATGATGCAAAAGTGATACGTGGAGCAAAACTAAAAACAAAGTTGAAGCCTTCCTCTCCTTCCCAAAAGTCAGGTGAAGGCAAGGCTGCAGCGATATTTCCAAGCAGAACTACCATAATGTTCATGGCAATACCCATTACTACAAGGCGCATCATTGCCTTGTAACCATACACCTCAGTCACCACATCACCTATGATGTAGGATATAGGGAAACAAAGAAGTCCTCCTGTGACAGTAAGGAATCCAATCTCGACAATCTTTGTTTCAAGTATGTTTGCTGCCACGATGCAGGTAGTAAAAACCACTCCCAGCAGCATATAAAGTAACGAAATCTGTTTGTTCATTTATTCTGCAATAATTTCAAATCACAAATTTATAAGTTATGCTCTCAACGAAGAATCCTCATTATTTCTGCAAATTTCGTTATTTTTTCTTAAAACGTTGCGAAAAACATAGATTATTCAGTAAAATTCCATACTTTTGTGCTGTCAATCGTAGATGTAACGAAAAGAATAAAGTCGATACATTTGTAATGTTGTCATCAAGATGTACCAAAGTCATAACTCTGACATTTGATATTTGGCAATAATCGATTTGACATAATAAATAGAATTATTAACAAACTTTATAAATCATAAATTATGGATACATACGTACGTGACTATGAGTCACAATCTTATTCCTTTACAGATGCCTACACATCATTGATACGTAAGGTATATGTCTGGATGACACTTGCACTCGTAATGACTGGACTCTCTGCTTATTACGTAGCATCAAGCCCTTCACTCACACTTGCGATATTCTCCAACAGCATCCTTTTCTATGGATTGATGATTGCTGAAGTAGGACTTGTTATCTGGTTGTCAGCACGCATCTATAAGATGTCACTCCTTACAGCAACACTCATGTTTTCAGCATACGCAATCCTCAATGGCGTTACAATGTCATGCATATTCCTTGCATACACCATGTCATCCATTGCAACTACTTTCTTCGTAACTGCAGGAACATTTGGAGTGATGGCACTCGTCGGAAGCGTTACAAAGACAGACCTCACAAAGATGGGACAGATTCTTCTCATGGCTCTCATCGGAGTAATCATAGCTTCATTGGTCAATATCTTCCTTGGTAACGGAATGTTAGATATCATTATCTCAGTAGTAGGCATACTTATCTTCACGGGTCTTACAGCATACGATGCACAGAAGATTAAGCAGATGCTTATCAACTGTAACGAGGTGAATGACCAGACACAGAAGTTGTCAGTCATTGGTGCTCTCTCACTCTACCTCGATTTTATCAATCTCTTCCTCTATCTCCTTCGTTTCCTTGGAGACAGAAAGTAACAATTTAGAGTTAAAAAATAATAATCACATTTACTAATGGCTAAAGACATAGTACTTTAGTCATTAGTTTTTTTTTGTATAATTACGTTAGTTCTGGATAAGCTTTTTGTTTTTATCCTCCCACGGAGCCACGGAGGCCACAGAGTTATTTGGCTTAGCTCGCTGATTTTATAAGAGTTCTCAGAGGTCGCTCGTGCTCCATGGAGGCCACGGAGGAGACACCCTCCGCCCTTCGGGCACCTCCCCCTCTATGGGGAGGATATTGGTTAGATTGTTCGTTATTTTATCGTCAGAGTGTACTCCGTGGGGAAAAAATTATTCCGAACTCGCATAAATGATGTGCCTCAGATTGTCAGCAGATGTATATCTCGCAAGTTTTATACCCATATCTCCCGACATTTACACCCATATCTCCCGGGAAAAAGATATGGGTATAAATGAGGGTGCATAAAGCACCCTCAATAATAACGAATAAAGTATTGTTTATCAATGATAATACAATTGAATTTTCTTTGAATCACATACTTTGCCATCAACAACTAAATATACAATGTAAATGTCTGACTTGAACTGAGGACCTTCACAGTATATAGATACAGAACCTTTAGATGCACCATCAGAATTAAGTGGGACTTCATTATAAATCTTACCTGTTGATGTATCAGCAAAACGCATTACTGTATAGCCTCCATGTGATGATTCACCTTTTTCATAATCAGCTATAACACAACTTCCTGACCTACGTAAACCTGTAAGTTTATGCATTGTTTTATCTACACGAACAGTACAAGAATTGTATATTGTACCATAGCACTCAATCCTAATGACATAATTACCAGCAGTCAAATCGCTTGCATCAATAGTAGTACTACCACTCGCTCCATAAACCCTTACGGTTTTGATTGGAGTAGCATAACGATTTGAAGCCTCACTTGCTTTGATCAGTCGTAGCTCTGCTGATGGTCCCTGCCAACCTTGGCCATAATGATAAGTTACGAAGCCGTTTTTATACGAAACGTTTATTACATTCTTCGCAACATCATATGTTGCAGACACACTCATACTCTGTGCCATCGCAGAAGTACACGCAAACTGTAAGCATACGAGAACGAGAAGAGCCTTTAGGCTACTCATAAGAGATGGAACTCTCAAGTTGGTAAACAAAGATAGCTTACCACATTCATGATAGAAATTTAACATAATAATAAAATAATTAAAGATTAATAATTAGCCAAGACACAACATGGGTATCAGGGCCGTTAATATCGTTATCTGTATCTAAAAATAGTTAGAATTCAACCTACAATTAATCGTTATCTAAACATTGCAAAATTAGTAATTTTTAATGACATAACCAAATAAATAATCATATATTTTTCAATATTGAAAGATTTTATGTTTAGCATAATAAAGCATCGTAAATAGCATCTTTACGACACTTAACTATCATACTTACATCACCTAAACATGATAGTTATTCATTCTTAATAAAGAAGAGCCGACACCTCTCACAGGCATCGGCTCATAATCTAAAAAATAACTACATGAGATTGTTTCATAGAAACGTCACTAACGTTTCTTCTTCATATAATCAATAAACAAAACTAAAAGTATTCTGGATAACCATTACCATCCTGGATTCTGCTTGAGTGCAGGATTTGCCTCAATCACAGTTGGAGGATATGGGAAGAGTTCATGCTTACCCTTCTTGAAACCTACTTCGTAGCCTGCATCCATTGCTTCATGTGTGTGGACAGTATAGAAACGGCTGTTTTCCTCAGTACCATGTTCCCATGTTATATCAACATCAGCCTTATATGGTTTTCCATCAGCATCTACACCATCAGTATAGTGAGGAGCACGGAACAACTTGTCGAAAAGGTGTGGCACCTTTGTTCCTGCCTTTTCAAGACGAGCGATTGCATTAGCATCCTGCCAACGAAGAACATCCTGGAATCGACAGCCCTCAAACCAGAGTTCGTAAGACTTCTCTTTCTTGAGCACCTCCATATCAACTGTAGCACTTACAGGAGCGCCAGCACGAGTCTGAATCATGTTGATATAAGTCTTGGCCTCGTCTGCATTACCATTCTGAAGACAGCACTCTGCATAGTCAAGAAGAACCTCTGCATAACGCATCACAATAATGTTGTTAAGACGAACATTATCTCCATGAGAGCTTCCGTTATCTGCAACACAATCAGATGCACGAACAATATTCTTGAATGGAAGCCAGAAAGACTGTCCATAAAGTCCCTGTGTAACATCCTTAATGCCGACCTTTGTGCTAACCTTCAATTCATCGACACTCATAGAATTAAGCGATGCGTCTGCATAATCCATACCCTTAACACCAGATGTGTGATAAACAGCATCATCAATGTGCATAAGAGTTGCATCAAAACGATGAGAATGTCCTTCATTAGCAAAGAACTCATCGCCGAACCACTGAGGAACACCGATTGAACCCCATCCGTCAATGCCACAATACTTACCAGCAGGGTTAATCACGAAGTTACCTGCACGCCAGTTGAAACAATTGGCTTCCATCCATGTAGAATGGTGAAGATAACCCAAACCTGAACCATAACTCCAATCTGATGCATTTGCATTGTAATCCATATTGATTTCAAACACCTTCTCCTCGTTACAGTCTCCTTCTACATGGAAGAGGTCTGCATACTTTTCACCAGAAACAAGAGCATACTTATCAGAGTCTATGACCTTCTTGAAAGCAGCAGCTGCCTTTGTATAATCCTTTGCAAAGAGATAAGCCTTACCTGCGAGAGCATTAGCAAATCCCTTAGTAACACGAACAGCACCATCCTTGTCTGCCTTTGACTTACGTTCTGACAAATCTCCAAGAGCAGCCTCACACTCTGATGCAACCCACTGGAAATACTGCTGCTGAGTCATTTCAGAATTAGTAGGAACATAATCGCCAGGCAATACACGATCAATTAATGGTGGTTGTCCCCAATAGCATGCAAGAAGGAAGTAATCGTATGCACGAATAACACGAGCCTCCGCAACTGCTTGCTTCTGGAATTCCGTTGATGAAGGAGTAGAATAATTTGCAATTAATGTGTTACAAGCCTTTACAGAGAGATAAAGGCCTCTATAATGATATTCAATGGCTTGTGGAGTATGAGTATAACGGAACTCATCAATAGAGCCACCAAACTCGTGGTCACCATAGTTACCTCCACCATAGTTTACATCATCTCCAGCATGATTAGCCAATACACGTGCTGGAGTATAAATACCAGGGGCGTTTGAATCAACAGTTGTACGTCCAAGAGTATTTACCAGAAAATTCTCATACACATTAACAAGGGTTTTCTCACAATCTGCATCCGTTTTATAGAATTCAGAAGAAGAAACAACACCCTTCTTTTTAATATCCAATTCGTCCTCACAAGAAGTGAACGCAACACTTCCCACAATTGCAAGAACAGGTAATATATATTTTTTCATATTTTTATTCATTTTATCAGGTTAGAATGAAAGGTTTACACCGAATACGATTTTCTTTGACATTGGGTAGTTTCCATTATCAAATCCACGAGAAACACCACCATTGAAGTTTGATGTCTCAGGATCTGCTCCTGGATAACTTGTAATAGTAAAGAAGTCATCAAGTGAAACAGAGAAGCGCAAATCGCTGATATAAGCCAACTTTGTATACTTACGTGGAACTGTATAGCCGAGCTGGATCTGCTTGAACTTAAAGTATGAGCCATTGAATACAGCCGCACTTGAGCTATAGAAAGTCCAACTTGTAGCGACTTTTTGCATGTCAGGATACTTTGCATCATCATCTGGTTGACGCCATGAATCCTTCCAGTATGTATCAATACCATTAAGCTGTGCACGGTCAGCAGAAGCCATAAGGTTGTAAATCTTGTTACCAGCAGCACCTGTACCGAATACAGTTAAGTCAAATCCCTTCCACTGGAGATTGATAGTAATACCGTATGTAAACTTTGGAATAGCAGAACCAAGGTCCTTCTTGTCCTCTTCGGTAGGAGATTTTGTAATATCTCCATTCTTGTCATAGTACATAGCCTCGCCTGTCTCTTTGTTTACGCCTGCATAATCGTATCCACGGAAATACCAAATGTTATGTCCTTTTTCAAATGTTGGTGCCATAGAACTGTTAAATCCGCTGATAGCTGTCTCGCTGTAGCGAGGGAACATACTTGTTACTTCAAGGACCTCATTGTGAAGAGTACTCAAATTAGCATTTACGCTATACTTCAAATCACTAATTCTATCTCTCCATCCAAGTTCAAAATCAAAGCCTGTATTAAGCACACGACCTGAATTCACCCAGTTAGAAGAATAACCAAGTTCTGGATAAGGTTTAATCTCTATAAGAAGGTCTTTTGTATTCTTTCGATACCAGTCAACACCAAAAGTTAAACGGTCATTAAACAAACGAGCGTCAAGACCGAGGTCGAATTGTTCAGAAGTTTCCCATTTAAGATCTGGATTTGCAAGTACATCAGAACCTGCTCCAATAGAAACAGCACTACTACCTGCTGATGGAGAGAAATGATAAAAACCTCCAATGCTTAAGTCTGCCGCATAAGGATAGTTACGCAATGGAGCATTACTACCGTTACGTCCCCATGAACCACGAATCTTCAAGAAAGAGAAGAGTTCTTCGTCAAATGTATTCTTGAAGAAATCTTCATTACTTACTGTCCATCCTGCAGAAACAGATGGGAAACTACACCAACGATTATCCACTGGAAGTTTTGACAAATCACAAGCATCCCTACGCAGATTAAGCTGTAAATAATATCGATTATCAAAATTATAAGAAAGACGTCCAAAATATGATGTCTCTGCATAATCTGAAGGTGAATTATTACCCTTAAGATTACTCATACCATTACCATTCAAGAAATCAATATACTGGAAGTTTTCTGCACCCTCTCCATTAAGAATCTCGTTCTTGTCAGAAGAGTTCACACTTGTGTTGTCTGTATGTCTCTTTGTGAATGACATTCCGACCATCACACCAAGATTATGTTTATCAAAGAATGTCTTATTATAATTGACAAAGTTTTCCCACTGATAGAATAGAGTTGCATTTGTAGATGCAGAGATAGAAAATTTATCACCTTTCGCCATTGATGATAAATAGAATGGATAAGACTGGTCATGAGAATTTGACTGACCAATACGATAACCCAAACGTGAAGTGATTGTAAGACCGTCAATAGGAGTCAAATCAGCAGACATCTGTCCACGCAAAGTTATACCCTCATTCTTTGCCTTGATACGGTCACGCATTGCAAGTGGGTTACCTGTTGCATCCTCAATAATCTTTGATGTTCCATACCATACAGGATTCTCGTCTGTATATTCTGGAGGAGTCATCACATAACTATGTTTAACAGGATCCTCTTCCCATTTGTTTTTCAAGCCGATGCCCAAATCATCAAGACTATAAACATATGGAGCAGTAAGTGGATCAATCGAAACAACTGAGTTCAAGAAAGACTGATAACCATTATTAACAGCTGTACGACTCCACTTTTCAACATTGTTATTTGTTGAAACCTTAAACCATTTGTTAAATTTATAATCTGCATTAAGCTGGAATGTCAATCTCTTATAGACATCCTTATCGCCCTTAACAATACCATCATTATTTACGATACCAATATTTGTAAGGAAATGTCCTTTCTGATTTCCACCCTGAACAGTGATATTATGCTGGAATGCCCATGAATTATCAAAGACTTCATCATACCAATTTGTATCCTGTCCCTTGTAACCCATATTTTTAAGAGACTCATCAGTCAAATGTCCAAGATATTTATGATATTCAATATATTCAGCAGCATCAAAAAGTTCAGCACGTTTTCCTAATGACTGATTAATAGCCTTAAAACTATATGAAACAAAGGCAGCACCACCCTTGTCCGAACCTTGCTTAGTTGTAATGAGAACAACACCATTACCAGCACGCACACCATAGATTGCAGCAGAAGCACCATCCTTAAGAACTTCAATAGACTCAATCATAGATGGGTCAAGATACTGAATGTTATCTACCTGAAGGCCATCTACAATAAGCAATGGCTGCAAATCTTCTGTATTCTTTGAATTAGAAGAGTAACCACGTACACGAATTAGCGCACCTTCACCAGGAGATCCAGAGTTGACAATCTGGAGACCTGCAGCCTTACCCTGAAGTGCAGCAGCAGCATCAGTAGTGCTGAGATTCTTGATGTCGTCAGCCTTTACAGAAGCAACAGCACCAGTAAGGTCACTCTTCTTCTGGACACCATAACCTACAACAACGATATCGTCAAGGAGTGCTGCATTATCCTTAAGTTTGACGATAATGTTGTTTTCTGATGGTTTCACATTCTGAGTCTGGAAACCAATGTAAGAAATAACCAGAGTTCCATTGTTTGGAATAGCAATTGTAAAGTTACCATTCAAGTCCGCAACAACACCATTAGTGGTTGAACCCTTTTCAAAAATTGAAGCTCCGACCAGTGGCTCACCGTCGGAATCAGCAATTACTCTACCCTTGATGGTTCGAGTTTGTGCTATGGCAGACGAAACAACCATCATACAAACCGCCATCAGAAACAAAATCTTTGTTTTCATAATTTGGATTCTGAGTTAGTTAATTAATTAATAATGAATTTAGTTTAACACTGTTTTTTGCGAGTTTTGATTAGTTTTTACTTGAATTTCAGACATGCGAATGACAATGACGGAGAGTAAAATACTCCCATACACAGACATGACGATGTCCTCCGTTCGATAATTATTTGTTAGTCGGTTGTGTTATTCAATACTACGTGCTTCCATGAAAGTGTTCTTTCATATTGGAGCAACAGGGTGTATCATACAGGTCCATGCCATTTGGATAGTCGACTTATCATGTTTTTTATCCATGATTACACATTTGGCTGGGCAATAACCGACAGGTTTATTTTGTATCATTCATCTTCATAAGAGCAAGAGTTAAAAGCTAAAAATTAAAAGTTATAAGTTGAAGTTTACTTGTTTATTTACGTTATCTAAAAGACCTCAGAACTTGTTCAACTCAACTTTTAACTGATAACTCCCGTATGAACAATACAGGTTTTTTGTTTTGTTTTCAATTTTTGTTCGTGGCAAAAGTACGGCAATTAATCATTTTTAACTTTTCTTGATGTTACATTTTTTATCATCATTTGTTACATCGAGTCAAAAATCGGCATAAAAGTAACATGAGACAAAGTTACAACGGTGCAAATAATGAGATTTTCATCCAAGAATCACGTCGATTCGGATTTTTCAGGCTCCCACGGAGAACACGGAGGGCACGGAGTTTTTTTTGCTTGGTTCGCTGATTTTACGGGGAGTTCTCGGAGGTCGCAAGTGCTCCTAAGAGAACACAGAGATAGACCCTCTCCCCAGCCCTCCCCCTCTATGGGGAGGGAGTAGATTACTCTGAACGATAAAATAACGAACAATCTAACCAACATCCTCCCCATAGAGGGGGAGGTGCCCGAAGGGCGGAGAGGGTCTTCTCTCTGTGGACTCCAAGGAGCACGTGCGACCTCTGAGAACTCAATATAAATCAATGAGCAAGCGTAATTCTCTGTGTCCTCCGTGTGCTCTGTGGGAGATTAAAAATAAATATAAAATAAATGATGCTTGTTTTTCCCGAATTATTCTCTACAACTCATAATCTTCGTCCTCGTCGTCATCATCGAAGTCGAAGTCGTCATCAAAGTCACCAAAATATGCTGGTGTGATAAACTCATCAAGGTCGCGACGCTCCTTCTTAGTTGGGCGACCTGTACCACGGGCACGGTCAACGAAGCCGCTGATACGGTTCATTTCAAGTAGTTCGAGCTGCTTAGGCGATGTGACGTTCTGCATGACTTCGGGGACAAGCTTTGCTCCCACACGGTTCTGTATTGCCTTGAGCACCTTGAATGAATATACGATAGGACCCTTCTTAACGTCTATCACGTCTCCTTCCTTTATCATCTTTGACGGCTTGAGCTTTACGCCACCTACTGACACACGTCCATTCTTGCAGGCATCAGCTGCAATGGTACGTGTCTTGTATATACGGGCTGACCACAGCCACTTATCTATTCTTGCTTCCATAAAATGTCCGGACCCTCCCCGGCCCTCCCTATAGGGAGGGTGTCTGATTACCATGAACGATAAGCATGTAGTTCGTTCATTATGTTTGATGCTCTACTTGAATTCGTGGTTAAAGCAATCCCCATTAGGAATCTTGTAGAACCATGTTCGACGGAGTATCCAAGCCCCCCTCCCTATAGGGAGGGCTGGGGTGGGTCTGTGTTTACTTCTTATTATACTGGTTCATTGTGACTGTCAATCCTGCAAGGCAGAATGACTTTATCATCTCGCCCACATAGTCGAGTTTGTCGTCGATAATCTTCTGGTCTTCGTCAGAGAACTTGCCAAGGACGAAGTCTATCTGACCGCCCTTAGGGAAGTCGTTGCCAATACCGAACTTGATGCGTGAATAGTTCTCCGTACCAAGGAGTTGAGCAATATTCTTGAGACCGTTATGTCCTCCTGCGCTTCCGTTGCCTCGCATACGAATCTTACCTACAGGGAGTGAGAGATCATCAACAAGGATGAGCACGTTTTCCACGTTAATCTTATCCTGCTGCATCCAGTAGCGGACAGCCTGTCCTGAGAGGTTCATATATGTGGAAGGTTTGAGCAGAGTAAGCTCCGCATTCTTCACACGACAATGAGCCACGGCACCATAACGCTTGTCTGCCCATTCCACATTCTGTGCCTTGGCAAAGGCATCTATAAGCATGAAGCCGATGTTGTGGCGAGTACCTGCATATTCGTCACCTATATTGCCAAGACCTACTATAAGATATTTCATACTATTGTCTGTTTCTTGTTCTGATTTTTTCCTGAATAAATTGAAGAAAAACATTTTTATATATTGCAATTATGCGCATCCGTTTTGAGATGAGTTTTATTTTAAAAATCTCCACGAATTTTAAATCTCCCACGGAGCGCACGGAGAGCACAGAGATTTTTTTCTCAGGTTTTTTAGAGTGCACGAAGGTCGCAAGTGCTCCAAAGAGAACACAGAGCAGACCCTCTCTGCCCTTCGGGCATCTCCCCCTCTATGGGGAGAAAGAGCCATCCGGAAAATTTTTGCATTAGTCACCCCTCTCACCATAGAGGGAGAGAGGGGATGGGGGTGAGAGGGTCTGCTTCCTCTGTTGCCCTCCAAGGAGCACGAGCTACCTCCGAGAGCTCAATATGAATCAACGAATTAAGTGTAATTCTCTGTGACCTCCGTGCGCTCCGTGGGAGAATAAAAAAGAGCAAATTCAATGTAACTCTCTATAGTGAGATTGAGGCTAAAAAAAAGAGGCTGAGTGCATATACACTACAGCCCCTATAATTTCAGATAATCTCAATGATTACTTGCTCTCAGCCTGAGCAGCACGAGCAGCACGAGTCATACGAACTGCGCATACTACAACTTCCTTAGAAGTTACAATCTCAAGACCATCGTAAGAGAGTGCAGCAACCTTCATAGACTTACCGAGACCGAGTGATGTAACATCGATGTCGAGTGTGTCTGGGAACTTAGTGTAAACAGCCTTAACAGCGAGCTTGCGCACGTTGAGAGCGAGCTTACCACCGGCCTTAACACCTTCTGCAAGTCCGTTGAGCTTAACAGGAATCTGCATTACGACTGGCTTGTCCTCTGTAATCTGATAGAAGTCAACGTGTACTGGGTGATCAGTAACGAAGTCGCTCTGGAGGTCCTTAAGGATAGCCTTAACTGTAGTACCCTCGATGTTGAGGTTTACGATGTAAACGTTTGGAGTGTAAAGGAGCTTAGCAAGTTCCTTCTCTGTGATAGTGATTGCCTTAGCAACTGGTGCGCCGTTAGCATCCTTCTCTACACCGTAAACAACTGCTGGAACATTTCCTGCACGACGCATATCGCGACCTGCCTTCTTACCGAACTCAGTACGAACCTGAGCGTTGAGTGTGATTTCTTTCATTTGTTAATTTTTAATTGTGTTACTATAAATTAAGTATAACGCTTAATTCGCCATCACACATTTCTGTGTTGCTCAAAAAGCGGTGCAAAGGTACGATTATTATACGAGATGACAAAAGGATAATCTCGTTTTTTGCACCACAAGCAGCATTTTCCGCATAAAATTAAGCAAACGCACGAGTTAATAATACACATATTTACCATCTTCGGTCATTCCTTCGGCAGATACGGATATTTCTGTACACGATGAATTGTTGTAAAACTCTACAGTTGCGTTACCATCCTTGTCCGTCTTGACGTTTGGATTCCAATAAAGAGTACGACGGAAGTCCTCCATTGGGGGTACAACGGAATAATCTTCCATTTCAAATGTTGATGGGACATTGAAACCTGCGAAGTGGGTAAAGCGTACGCCCTTACGTCGGTCTTTACCAGTTCTGTGTGTATAGCAGTAAAGCACCACAGGGTTCATACTTTCAATATCTGTGCATCTTATATGTGGCAGCATTGAGCGTGCGTCTTCTGATATATAGATGCTCTTGACTTCGTCGAGGAATAATGGAACGTCAAGAGCATTTGCTCCATTGTCGCAACTCGTAATTTTCATAGGCATAGCTTGGCCTCTCATCATGAATCCGGTAATGGTTACGTACATGTTGTCAACAATCCATACCACAGGCCTGTTCTTATATCTTAGACCGTCTCTATAGAATTTTCTGTTTGGTGCTATTGGCATGATTTCGTTCTCTGTGTATAAATCAGAATCAGGAGTCATCCAGTTGTATATTGCCTTCACAGTATCAACTGGTTGTGTGTCTTGTGGTCGTACGAAATCTCCACATTTATACAGCAATATATCCATTGGCTGTTCTTCTCCATAGAAGAAACTGTTTTTCTTTTTGAGCCATTCGACAAGTGACGGAGCATATTCTCCAGCATCTTCAATGGCATCCATGTCAGCATCGCAGTCATAGTAAATCTTTGACATATAGCGTGCTTCATCCTCATGCGACCAGCTAGACCTGTCCCATACACGACCTTTTGCTTTTACATCCACGTTTTTGAGTACTCGTGACTGACGTAGCAGTTTTACTGGCTCGTCGTCATCAGCGGGCTTCTGCCATTTGAGATTGTGGGTCTCATCCGCCTTTATCATTTCAGCTTCGAGAGGAGACATGAATCTTGACTTAGGTGTAAAGTTACGGTCGATACATATTCTGTAATCCTTCAGTTTGTCATCAAGCCTTGATGCAATCAGAAGGTTCCATTCTCCGTCAATGTCTGGCAGATCAAATACATAACGTCCGAGGGAATCAGTCATAAGGTCGCCGTCGAGCATTCCGTCTTTCTTCTTTGACAGAACGGCTTTCAGCTCTACGTTGTTCACAGGCATCTTCTTTGTCTTGCCCTTGATTGTACCGTAGATGCGGAGCTTATCCTCAATCGGCTGTACCTTCTCAAACATAGATGCGCCTGAGTACAAACGCCAATCATATCTGCGCCATCCTTGTACAAGCATAAGAATGTCGGCTGCTTTACGATGTTCTTCATCATCAGCCTCAAAGTAATAGCCTGGATTATCTATGTATCCCCTTAGTTCACTACTAAGAAGCATCCATGTGTTTATGTTGTAGTTATTGCCGTTTACAAGTCCCTTGTTGTCTATGGCAGAGAAAGACATGGTAGTGTTAGGTGCGGACTTTATCCCCAATGAAACCTTACCGCATGGACGTAGAGTCTTGTTCTTAGGTGTGATGCTGATGTTAGAGCCGTATTTTTCCATGCCGTAGTTGAAGAACAGACGTTCGGCAAGTATTCTGCCGTCCTCGTCAAAGAACGTAATCTGACTGACGCCGTTTAGTAACTTTGAACGATTGAATGCAATACGGCTATATACCTTGGCGTGCATGGTGTCACAACGGATTATTCTTCCGTCGTGTATCATGACATAGCCAAGCTTCGTGCCTAAAGTTTTGCTTGATGAATACAGGTTCACCCTTATGCTGTCATCACGTAGCATATCCATAATCATTGTGCATCCCTCTTCGTTTGGCTGCGGCAGCTGGAACTTTGTCGTCTTGCCCTTGTCGTATTTCACAAGAACGTATTCCGCCTTACTGTCGGACGGCAAAGATAAAATTCCACGACCTGAAATCTCTGTCTTGAATGAATCAACAACTTTACCATCCTTTGTGCATAACTCGCAGCTGTATGACAATGGCTTATCTTCCTTATCAGTAAGCGAGTAGGCAATGCGAGCTGGAAGCCCTTTGACTGTGTTGCCACCCTCTGGATAGAATGTCATCTTTATTGATTTGTTTTTCTGCACATCGTTTGTCTCCTCCTGCTCAAAATGCACGACGCTTCCGTTGTCATTGTCTGTAGATGTCATGCGCTCGTTGTTCAGGCGATTACGGTAACTTATCTTGTCGATAGTCGGTGTACTGTAGTCGCCTTCAGTCTTAGGAGCCTTGAAGATAGGGATGACACGTGAGAAACAAGCATTTGTCCCCCAGTTAGTCATGTAGCGAGTGTATGCTCTTATCTCGTAGAATCCTGTCGTCATGATACTGTCCACTTTGATGTCTCCGTTTGCCTCGCCGTTCACGATTGACAGCTTGCGCTTTTCCACCACATCGCCTGATGGATTAAGGAGTTCCACATAGAGCACATGGCTCAAATCTGTCCGCCTGTCCGTGTCACATCGCTTGACGTATGCCTTGAACCATATCGTTTCTCCCTTGAAATAGCCTGTGTTGTCAAGATGCAGATACACCTTTTCCTGTGGATAGTACATACCGAAACGCATGGCATGGCGGATGTGAGCCAGAATCTTTCCGTCCACTTCCGTCTCATCATTTGATGCAAGCATAACGCATGGAATTGCAAATATAAGTAGGAATAGTTTTAGATATTTCTTTCTGTTCGTCATATAAGGTTTAGGTTTGTTGTTTTGTCAGGACACAATATATGTGTAAAATTCTTCGGCAACCCTTCGTGAACCCTTCGTGTCGGCTTCGTAAGCCTGAGTGCTTTTCGGCAAGATTCTTGAAGTTTCGCCTCCAAATTGTGGTACAAATATACAAGCATAATTCTCTTTTTGCAAGTTTTTGCCGAGTAATTTTTTATTTTCTCCCTAAATAATTTTGTGCTCATAAAAATCGTCACGAAGGAGTGTAATGTCAAGATTGCAAAATGAGGGGATGAAGGATGCTGTAAAAGACAGAAACAAAGACGGCAGAAAAAGGACAAATCGCAATACACCCCGTCCGAAAATGGTACTTTTGAAGTACTGACAAAGTAGGGACTAATTAGAGACTTATTAGGGACTCATTAGGGACTATGAACATACGGACAACAATTGTTCTATATGGAATTACGGTTCAGTTTTCCCCTCGACTTAACAAAGCGGGGTAACTGACCGTAGGTAAATAACGGGACAGCCATTCAGGTAAATCTTTCGTATAACACGCAACAAGAATACTTCACAATGAATAAAATCAAGAAAAAATGGGGCAAAACATCAAGTATATTGAGTTTTTTATACGTCGAGTCAAAAGAAAACATTATATTTGCACTCGATTATTGAATGATCGTTAGAGAACAGTCAAAAGAATTTACAGAAAAAGAGATTTTTGTATTATTATGATTAACCGTACGCTTATACGTCTGAAGATTGTACAGCTCATGTACGCTTACTATCAGAACGGTGGAAAGAACATTGAAACTGCAGAGAAGGAATTACTATTCAGCTTGTCTAAGGCTTATGATTTGTATAACTACCTCCTCATGCTCATGGTGGCTATCTCACGTTACGCCCTGACACAGGTGGAACGTAGAGAGGAGATAAATCGCACTACTCATAATGATGAGAAGGTTAGCCGCAGATTTGTGGACAACCGTTTCGTGTTGCAGTTGGAGTCAAACCTCCAGCTTGAGGAGTACAGACAGAGACAAAAGAAGACTTGGGATAACAACCTCGACTATGTAAAGAAGATTTACGAACAGATTCTTGCATCTGACACATACAAGGAGTACATGGAGAAGGAAAGCGTGACTTACGCTGACGACCGTGAACTCTGGCGCAAGATATACAAGAGCATCATCATGAAGGATGAGGAGCTTGATGACGTGATTGAGGAGCAGAGCCTCTACTGGAACGATGACCGTTCAATCGTAGATACATTCATCCTCAAGACTATCAAGCGATTTGAGGAAGACAAGGCAGAACATCAGGAACTCGTGCCAGAATACAGCAGCGAAGAGGACCGTGAGTTTGCAATCCGTCTTTTCCGTCGTACCATCCTCAACGACGAGTACTACCGTTCACTCATCGGCAAGTGCGTAAAGAACTGGGAGTTCAACCGCCTTGCATACATGGACATCGTCATCATGCAGATTGCTGTTGCCGAGGTACTCAGTTTCCCACTCATCCCTGCATCAGTCACTATCAACGAGTATGTAGAGATAGCTAAGTGGTACAGCACTCCTAAGAGCGGCAGCTACGTAAATGGTATCATCGATGCTGTAGTGAAGATGCTCCGCAGAGAAAAGAAGATAACAAAGGAATAATAAAAATTAAAAATTAAAATTTAAGAACTTAGCAAAGCGATCTCACTGACCGTAGGGAAGTAATTAAGAATTACTGGACAAAAGGTTTGATTTGATATCTTAATTCTTAAATCTTAATCAAAATAACAATACTAACATCAAAGAAATGAATTTAGCACTTATTTTACAGGCACAGGGTGGCGGAAGTCCATACAGCATGATTATCATGCTCGTGCTTATGGTTGCAATCTTCTACTTCTTCATGATTCGTCCTCAGAACAAGAGAAGAAAGGAGCTTGAAGAGTTTCGCAACAGCCTCACAAAAGGAAGCGAAGTGGTAACAGCAAGCGGTGTATATGGCAAGGTAGCAAACCTCAACGAGGGTGAGCCTTACATATCAATCGAGATTGCAAATGGCGTAGTGATAAAGGTTGACCGCAACTACGTATATGCAAAGGGCAACCAGCCTGTACAGCAGTAATCACGAAAAAAGATAAACGAAAGAAGGACAATGCAGGAAGATGTAAACATATCTGCATCAAGAATCTTAAGTTTCTTTAAGTTAACATACAGAAGATTGCGGTTGGTAAAAATCAATCGCAATCTTTTGGTGTACCTCATGTTCTTCTTCGTTTCGATTGGATTCTGGTGTCTCCAGACCTTGAAAGAAAAAACGACTCAGGTCATCGAGTTCTCCTACGAGATAACCGGCGTTCCTAAGAACGTGGTATTCACCTCTGACATGCCACAATATATAAAGGTGACAGCAGAGGGACGAGGATTCGACTTCCTTGAGTACATGAACAAGTCAAACAACCACATCACTATTCCTTACGATGTGCTACAAAGAAAGAATGGTAAACTGTCAACTGAGCCACAATATATCAGACGACAGATGCAGAAGATACTCGGTGCAGCAATCGATGTAAACAACTGTTCGCCATTCATACTTGAGACATACTACTCCACGGGAAAGAAGAAACGTGTACCAGTAATATTCGGAGGAAAGGTGCAGGTTGGTATGCAGCACGTGCTCGGAGACATAAAGATTAAGCCTGACTCTGTTGACATCTACGCTCCGCAAGGACTGTTCGACAGTGTACAGAGTGTCTATACCGACAATCCGTTCTACCGTCAGGTGGAGGACACCATCAAGGCACGTCTTGCCATACGACATATTCATGGAGTAAAGATTATTCCTGACTCTGTAAAGGTACAGATATGCGTTGACCTCTTCACAGAGAAGAAGATAGCTGTACCGATATATTGTGAGAACTGTCCTCCTAACAAGTTGGTACGAACATTTCCTATCAAGGCAGACGTATCATTCCACGTCAGCACAGGAAAGTACAACAAGATAACTGAAAAGGATTTCCTTGTGGTCATCGACTACAACGACGTGATACAGAATCCGTCACGTTGCCCGGTACAGTTACGCAACTATCCAAAGGAGGTGACACATATACACGTCTCTCCAGAGGCAGTGGAATATGTGATAGAACAGGCAGACTAAATAATGATGAATGACAAGTCTTTGGTGCAAGTGAAGATAGGAATAACAGGAGGCATAGGAAGCGGTAAGACTTACATCTGTAATCTGCTGAGAGAACGTGGATATAAGGTGTATAACTGCGACGACGAAGCAAAGCGGATTATGCTGGAGGATGAGGAAATCATCTCACAGATTAAGACGCTGATTGGCAACGATGCCTATACTCCCGACGGACAACTCAACAAGCCAGTTATTGCAAACTTCATATTCTCAGACAAAGATAATGCCGCCAAGGTGAACAGCATAGTCCATCCTGCGGTAAAGAAGGACTTCCTTCATTGGGCGGAAGACAAACAAGTAGCCATAATGGAAAGTGCCATACTCTTCGAGTCAGGCTTTGACGATGTGGTAGATACCACAGTCCTTATCTGGGCAGACGCAAGAAACCGTCTGAAAAGAGCTATGACACGTGACCATGCCACACGCGAACAGATTGAGGCACGTATGGCAGCACAGATATCCGATGACGAAGCAAGGCGCAAAGCCGACTACATCTTCCGTCACAACAATTATGATGAGACAGAAAACGAAATGAGGAAACTCATACAGTATATAGAAAATTATTCATAACCATAAAGAAGGTATAGTGTTCCAGCTCGTTTAACTATAACGACTAAGGCACTTCAACTTCTTAATAAAAAGAAAAAAAGTATTATGCTTAAGACAATTCTCGCCATTTCTGGCAAACCAGGACTCTACCGCCTCGTGTCACGTGGCAACAAGAGCCTTATCGTAGAAACAGTAGATGATGCAAAGAAGCGTATGCCAGCATTCGGTGCTGACAAGGTCGTTTCACTTGCAGACATCTCTATCTATACAAATGACGACAGCGAGGTAAGTCTCGCTTCTGTATTCGAGTCAATCAAGAAGAACTATGACGGCAAGGCTGTTGACCTCTCTCCAAAGAAGGCTGAGCAGGATGACATCGTTGCATTCTTCACAAAGGTTCTTCCTAACTACGACACAGACCGTGTACGTGTTAGCGACATGCGCAAGGTACTCGCTTGGTACAATCTCCTCGTAAACTACGGAATCACAGAATTTGAGGAGAAGAAGGAAGACTAACCTGCACACAGGAGTTAAAAGTTAAAAATTAAAAGTTAAAAGTTAGCCAATAACATTTATTGGTTCTACAAGATTCTGTGTGAGTGACTTTTCAACCACGAATTACACTAATTTCCACGAAATTTGTAGTTCACGGCTGTTCTCATTACACGAAGAATTGCACATGCAATTACGAACCTTTAGCTCGGCGTAGCCAATTACACGAATCTGTACAATGACATTAAGCCGGACGGAATTCGTGATATTCGCAGACAACACGAGTTGTCTTAGTGGAATAAAAACAAGAGGATTTGAAAGTTCGTGTTCATTCGTGTAATTCGTGGTCGAGAAAATCGTCACCCACACGATTTCTTGTAAAACCGTATCTGTTAGAGTTAACGGACATTACATATAGATATAAAAAGGTGGGTAGTCACACGACTATCCACTTCTTTTATAATATCAGGAACTACCCTACTCTATCACCTTCACTCCACCTGTGGCGGTATCGAACGTAACCTTAGTTGTCACCTCATGACCAAAGGTAGTAGGACCAAGTACATCAACTGTGCCAAACTGAGCAAATGGAATCTCCGATTTGAGATAGTCAGAAGAATCTGACCAGATATGTACATCAGCCATACTTGGAACATTATACACAAGACCTGTGAGTTTACGCTTTGCGGCTTCCTTTTCCGTAGGAAGAGTAACAGTATGCTTGTCTGTAATGTTTAGATAAACAGGTTCACCAGCAAGGTCATCTGTATCTACATATCCAAGCTTCTTTGAGAAACGGAAAAGCACATCCTTTTCTATGTCCTTGTCTGGAATGACATCATACACACGTGTACAGAAAACTGTATCTGTATATCCAAGAAAAGCCTGAAGAAGTGCCTCTTCTTGTTGGTCGAGAGCATCAAGACAAATCTTGAACGAAGCACCATCCTTTGGCATAGCCTCTACCTGAGCACGCTTAATCTGGTTCTTGCTGTCACGTATATCGAGTATCTCCTGTGCCATAAGCTCAGCGAGTTTGGACGAAGATGTGGCAGATAGCATCTCTTCATTATAATAATTACGATAGTCAAGACGATGATTTGTGGCACGATCAGGTTCTGTCTTTATCGCTTCTGGCTCAGAATCCACGTTGGTATTGATAGCCATCATGAGACCTGATTTGGTAAGCTGAACCTTTGGCAGGAGGTTCTTGTCCTTAGCCTTTACCGTATAACGCTTCAACGTGTCTGGCTGTCCAAAGGTAGAAGCCGACACAGATGTAATCTTCCAAGAAGACTCTGCCTCTGTTCGTGCCTCAGAGAGACGAAGATAGCGGTCTGCATAACGTGCATACTCGCCTGGGACAAATATTGTCTTGATGGCAGATACCTTTACCTGCAACTCAGTCTTTGGAAGAATATAATTTACGCCATGAGCCGTAACAGCAGGATTAAACACAGACACCTGTGCATGTGCTCCCATGAAAACAAATGACGTTAAGACAATAATACTTTTTCTAAACATAGTATTCAATATTATTTTATTTCTTTTCTCTCAATCTAATAAATGCTTCGGGCAAGGACTCAACTATGTCGCTTGCAATAAGTCCCTCGACACCACGAGACTCAGCAGCTATGTCACCCGCAAGTCCATGAAGATACACACCAAGCATTACAGCACTTTCCGGGTCATACCCTTGTGCAAGCAACGCAAGAATAACACCTGTAAGGACATCGCCACTACCAGCAGTAGCCATTCCCGGATTACCTGTCGGATTGAAACAGACAGAACCGTCAGGAGTGACAACTGCAGAGAATGCTCCCTTTATTACTATATATATATGCTGACGCATACATAGTTCACGTGTCTTGCAGAGTTGATCAAAGGAATTGACCGATGAACCAATAAGCCCGAACAGCTCTTTCTTGTGTGGTGTTAGTATGCAACCTTGTGGCAACTGCAATATCCATCCACGATGTTCACCAAGAATATTGATGGCATCAGCATCAAGCACTATCGGTATATTGGCAGACAGTTTAATCTGTTCAATCATTGCCTGTGCCGTAACAGAATCCTTTCCTATCCCTGGTCCTATTGCCAAGGCATTGAATCCTTGCATAGGGAACGACTTACTGAAACATGTACAATCTTCCTCTATATTAAGTACAGCTTCGGGTACGGATATCTGAAGTGGTACGACATTACATTCCTGTGTATGAACTGTTACCTTGCCTACACCAGAACGGAGACAAGCTCGTGAAGCAAGTACGGCAGCACCAACCATTCCCTTCTTTCCTGCCACAAGTACTGCATTCCCAGCTGTACCTTTATGTGCAAAACGAGGACGCTCACGTAACAATGACGCAATGGATGACTGCTCAGTAAAACAATACGGAGTAGTAAACTCTTCTGTTTGTGGCTCAAGAAGCTTGATGTCGAGAACTTTCCACTTACCTACGAACTGTTCATTCTCCGGGAAAAGGAAAGCAAGTTTAGGATATTGGAACGTGAACGTATAATCTGCCTTGACAATATGGTCAAGAACATTATTCTCATTGTCCTCACACATCAGTCCAGATGGCACGTCAATAGACACAACCGTAGCATCCGAAGCATTGATGTATTTTACCACACAAGCAAAGCCACCACTAAGAGGACGTGTCACACCAGTACCGAAAAGACCATCTATGACTACGTCACCAGCATTGAGTACAGGTGGTGCAAACGAAGATGTCACTTCCACGAAGTTGACACTATGACATTCCTTGAGCCTTTCTCTGTTTGCCTCACAGTCGGGCGAAAGTTTTCCTTTAGTATTGAAAAGATATACAGACACACGACAGCCCGACTTGGCAAGAAGACGTGACACAGCAAGTGCATCACCACCATTATTGCCAGGTCCAGCAAAGACCTTGTATGATACGGAATCACCCCATCGCTCAAGGATTTCCCCAGCGACGGCAATGGATGCTCTCTCCATAAGATTTACGGAACTGATAGGTTCGTTAGCTATCGTATAGGCATCAATTTCTCTTATCTGTGCTGCTGTATATACTTTCACACTGCAAAGATAAGGAATGGTAAAGCAAAAATTGCAAATTGCACCTTAAAAAAGCCTTAACACCGATATTTTTCCACAAATTGCAGTTACATAATCACTTTTATAGACAAAGAACAACATAAATCGAGTTATTTTGTGTAATTTTGCAAACGGTTCTGAAAGAATCGACATTTAATCAGATGTTTTATCAAAAAAATGATAAGAATAAAAGACAAAGACTTTGAAATTTCAATCAGACGCGATGAGATAGAAGAGCGTATCGCTGCCATCGCAGAGAGAATGAACAAAGATTATGAGGACAAATGTCCACTTCTCGTAGCAATACTGAACGGTGCGTTCATATTTGCAGCAGACCTTGTTAGACACCTCACCTTTGAGCATGAGATACAGTTTGCAAAATTCTCAAGCTATGAAGGTATGTCATCAACAGGCAGAGTAAAGGAGTTGATTGGACTCAACATCGACATTGCAGACAGAGACATCATCATCGTTGAAGACATCGTTGATACAGGTGTGACAATGTCAAACCTCATCCCTAAGTTCAGGGAGAAGGGTGCACGCTCAATCGAGATAGCAACACTTCTCGTCAAGCCAGAGAAACTTACTGTGGATCTTGACATCAAGTATTGCGCAATGGAGATTCCTAATGATTTCATTATTGGATATGGTCTCGATTATGATGGACTGGGTCGTAACTACCCTGACATCTATACGGTGGCAAACAAATAAAAACTGCAAAATAAACACATTAAAATTATAATTTAAGGTAAAAGATGAAGAATATCATTATTTTCGGAGCCCCAGGTTCCGGAAAAGGAACTTACAGTGACAAGATTGTAGAAAAGTACGGATACGGACACATCTCAACAGGTGATGTTCTCCGTGGAGAAATCAAGAACGGAACAGAGCTCGGAAACATCGCTAAGGGTTACATTGACAACGGTCAGCTTATCCCAGACGAGCTTATGATTGACATCCTCGCTAAGACTTACGATACATTCCCAGCAGGTAAGGGCGTAATCTTCGACGGATTCCCACGTACAATTGCACAGGCTGAGGCACTCAAGAAGATGCTTGCAGAGCGTGGTCACAACATGGGTATCATGATTGAACTCGTAGTTGAAGAGGACGTACTTATGGCTCGTCTCCTCAACCGTGCTAAGGAGCAGGGTCGTGCAGACGACAACGAGGTAACAATCAAGAAGCGTTTCGAGGTTTACCGCACTCAGACTGCCCCACTCGCTGAATGGTTTGAGAAGGAAGGCATGCGTAACACTTTCAGCTGGAGCGAACACCCATCAATGGAGGGAATGCTTGAGGCTATCTACGGTGTTATCGATGCTGCTAACAAATAATATACGTTAGGAGTCAAGATATGAGGAATTGTTACTCCACAAGAGTAACAGTTCCTTTTTGTTTTGTAAGTATATAAGTTTGTGAGTTTTTAAGTTTTTAAGTTTTTAAGTTTGTGAGTTTTTAAGTTTTTTATGTTTGTGAGTTCTTTAGTTCTTGCATAAAAAAATCTCACGATATTGAGAAACTATAACTGTTAATTAAATTGTTCCTATGGCACAAGAATCGAACTTCATTGACTATGTAAAAATCTACTGCCGTTCTGGACGAGGCGGTCGTGGTTCATGCCACATGCACAGAGCCAAGTATATGCCAAAGGGAGGACCAGATGGCGGTAACGGTGGACGTGGCGGACACATTATCCTACGTGGAAACCGCAACTATTGGACACTCTTACACCTCAGATACGACCGTCATATCCATGCTGAGCATGGAGGCAATGGCTCTAAATGCAAGAGCTCTGGCGCACAGGGAGCAGACAAGTATATTGAAGTTCCTTGTGGCACAGTGGTATATAATGCCGAGACAGGCGAATATATCTGCGACGTTACGGAGCACGGACAGGAGGTAATACTCCTCAAGGGCGGACGTGGTGGACTCGGCAACTTCAACTTCGCCACTCCAACCAATCAGGCTCCACGCTATGCACAGCCAGGAGAGCCTATGCAAGAACTCAGCGTGATACTTGAGCTCAAGCTCCTTGCAGACGTGGGACTCGTAGGATTCCCTAATGCAGGTAAGTCAACACTTGTCAACGCCATGAGTTCAGCAAAACCGAAGATTGGTAACTACCCATTCACGACACTTGAGCCATCACTCGGCATCGTGCCTTACCGTGACGGACGCTCATTCGTAATTGCCGATATCCCTGGTATCATCGAGGGAGCAAGCGAAGGCAAGGGACTTGGACTCCGTTTCCTTCGTCACATTGAGCGTAACTCCTTGCTTCTATTCATGGTTCCTGCCGACACAGAAGATATCAAGAAGGAATACGAGATTCTGCTCAACGAACTTGCTACGTTCAACCCAGAACTTCTTGAGAAGGGACGAGTACTCGCCATCACCAAGTGTGACCTCCTCGGTCAGGACGAAGAACTGAAGGAGATGCTAAAGGAAACACTTCCTGATGATGTTCCAGTAGTATTCATTAGTGCCGTTGCACAACAGGGATTACAAGAACTCAAGGACCTCTTGTGGACAGAGATGAATAGCGAGAGCAACAAGATTGCAGCTATCAATACTCAAGACACAGTTGTTCACAAGAACAAGGACTTCGCATATCTCTCCGACTTTGCAGATGATGATGACGAAGGCTGGGGTGATGAGGAAGTCATCGACGAGGGCGACATCGAATATCTTGATGAGGACGACCTCGAAGACCTTGAGGACTTTGAGTACGAAGAGACAAAATAAGACATTCCACTACTCTATCCAAAGGGAGAGTATCAGGTTACACCACATATAGATTTATGTTTTTACGACAAATCGGGCATAAACCGCACTTCGCAGTTTATGCCCGACTTGTATATAGATACTTTTTTTTGTACGCGTAGAAAAAAAATTTTGTACGCGTACAAAAAATTCTTCCTTCGTGATAGATTTATTCTTTTATGGCATACGAACCTCAGTTTAGTTGTGGACAAAGTTAGGACAAAACTAACCCACACTTATCCATACATATCCAACTAATGACAAAGAAATGGAAAAGTGGTGTAATCATGTTGGAAAAACAGGAGTAAACACAAATCCTTATTTTAATGTTTACGTTCATACCACTTACGCAAATGGTTGTCTGCATCAAGGGCTTCAAAGAACTCATCGAAAGTAGTCTTGATTTTAGGAAGAACATTATTGATGTCCTCAGATGATTTTGTACGCACCTTATCGGCAACATCAGTCATAATCTCAACGAGATGAAGTCCTGGTCCTCCATGTGGGCTATGAAGCTTTCCTGCTTTCATTCCACCAGCTCTCATCTCATTGCTTGGAATAATATAATAAATTACACCATCAAGAGTAACATCAGATTTATCCTTTGCTGTCTCTGTTGCCACCTCAAGCAAGTCTATTAAACGACTGCATAATACAGAGTCAACCTTCAACGACTTCTCGTGTGCCTTTGGAGGAATCATCTTGGTTTTCTTCATGCTCTTGTATGTTGCCTTTGCCTTAGCAAGACTTTTCTTATACTTCTGGAGTTCATCTGGGTCATCATCTTCCTCCTGTTCCATTATGGCCTCATTTAGTCGCTCTTTACGTTCTTTTATAAACTCAAGCAGTTCCTTACGTCTTTTCGCCAGTTCATCTTTCGTTTTTGGAGTCCTTATATAAGTCCAAAACTGATATTCCAAATCGACTACCGTCAACATATCATCCTCAATAAAAAGGATTGACTCAGGATGAAATGATGGAGCAATCAAGAATACTGTTGCATCTGGGTGCTTTGTGAAATATAGTTCACCCATCGTATGCCAATATCCATTAGGTGCAAGTTCCCTTGTACTTATCGTCAGAGGTCTTACCCCCGTAAACTGTGAATATGCCGTCATTGCCGACAATGAAATGAGTAATGATAATAATATTCGTTTCATATACTAATATTATGGATTTACGTCTCTTGTAGTTAGGAGGAGTAAAGAGAAGTAAAAAGGAGTAAAGAGACGTTACAATGTCAAAACAAATCGACAAACAGACTCTCGTCTTTTACTCCTTTTTATTTCATTTTACTTTCAAAAATGAGCATGTTGAAAACTTCCGCAAACTTAGGTAATCTGACACATACTCTTAATTTCCCACTACCTTTACGGTCATGCAATCAGAGTGACCGCCGTACATTGGGGCATAGGTACACTCTGCTGAGGTGATGCCCATGTTGTAAGTACCAGGACGAGTGACGTAGTAGTCAATGTCGAGGGTACTTGTTCCTTCATGATATGTCTGGAAGAACATTTCGATGTAGGAGTCATGGATAGATTGGTAACAACCTTCACCACCCTTCCACTGATAACCGCTAAGCTTGTCAACAGGTTCAAAGCATGCTGGATGAAGTGTCTTGACACATACATAATCCATGTCTCGGTCAGTATGGAGAGTGTGACGCACTCGTACCTTTTGACCCACCTTCAAAGTCTCTCCCTCACTGAGGTCACGCCACTTAGGGAGCGTTGATGAGTTGTCCTCCACCATTATCCTGCGTGATATTCTTACCTCACCAGTGGTGTAGGAATTAAGCTTATTACTCTCCTCCGTAAAGGTTACAGTAACGGCACCCCAAGATATTGAGGAATTGCTTGTTCCCTTAACCTCTGAACCGTTATTCTTTTGAATCTTGAGAGTCTTAGCATTCCCTGCAAGCGAAGCAGACACCTGCTTGTTCATATAACCTATCTCCTCTGCAAAGTAGAGAGAATCCTTTTTTACGTTATCCTTGACGAATGACTTGTCTGTAAGTTGCTTACCGTTGAGCGACATACGTGGGAGAGAGGAGTCATGAGTAAGGAGTGCAGAGCTGATAGCAGAATCATTCATCTTCAGCAGGAGGTCACACACGTTCACCGTATTGGCAGGATTATCCCATGACTGTACCTGTTTCTGGCGAAGCAACCATATTGTCATGTCGTTGAGATTATCATCCTTCGGATTAACAGCATAGAAGGCCTCCATTGCAGCCACCTGTGTAGGTATGCGATAGTCGTACCATGAATATTGTGCACGGTTTGACTCAAAATGTTTGCCGAGACCTTCATCCTTCACAAGATAATGACGGACGATGTTGAGGAACTTGTCTGCACTACTCTTCCTGCCGAATGCACGGAGTATGTTGCTTGAAGCAGAGAGTCCATAGATGGTAAGCTCCTGAGAGTGAGTCTCAATGTATGAAAGCATCTCGTTGCGGAGAGCCTTTGCCTGTCTGCTTACCTTGCGGTCAGGCATCGTAGAGCATACATAGAGATAGTGGAGGTCACTCTCGCTTGGAACGGTCTTTATCTTAATTGCTCGGTTGAACTCATAACGCTCCACCTGAATGCTGTCGAGATAGGAAAGAAGAGCCCCCCAACCCCCGAAGGGGGCGTCCTTACGGGTCAGGGCATTAGTATCTTTACCAATAACACTTCCCTTTGAGCCTTTAAGTTCTTGTACGTCGCCACTGTTCTGGACAGCCGCCCCCTTTGGGGGAAGGGGGGCCTTAACCAACTGTTCAGCTACAAGAAGAGTGATGTAGTAACTGCTACGGTCGAAGCCACTGAACCAGCGGAAACCGCCATCCTTACATTGCAAGTCCTTCAGTTCCTTCATAGCCTTGGTAAGCTTTGCGTTCACCGTATCACGATTGACCACAGGCTTCTGAGTATAGGCAGAAAGCTTTGAATCAAGAGTAAGAAGCATACTGTTGGCATATACAGATGCTGCAAGTGACGGTGCACTTGGTGACTCAGGAGTATCAATCTGTCGGAGAGACTCAACAACTGTCCACACAGGGTTGGCAGTATATTCGATGCTCATAGTCTTCTCCTCTGCCGTAGAGCTGTTGCCATTATACACCTTTGATAGGTCAATGGTCTTCTCGCTGGCATTATCTATATAGAAAGGTACGCTTTCGGTCACCTTGACACGTGAAGGAAGAACAGGGAGGAGGTTACGCTCACCATCAGAGAATGAAGAATGAAGAGTGAATAATGAAGAATCCTTAGGACCTTTCACTTTTGAGTTTAGTCCTTTTGTGCCCTTTATCTCTTCGCCCTTGACATTTCCTTCTGCCACGACCTCACATATATAGTCGTCTGCCGAAGATGTGGCAGTAATCGGGAACGTAACCACTATTGTAGTATCTGCTCCACAACTGAATGTCTGTGTCTGAGAAAGTGATTTGATAGCCTCCTCTGTACGTGCATTGAGTATGCGCATCTGCACCCTACCCTTAATAGCATTGTCACCTTGATTAATAATGCGTGTAGTAATGACAGCCTCATCGCCCACACGAATGAACCTTGGCATCTGTGGCTGAACCATGAATGTCTTCTGTGCAACTGCCTCAGCAGTTATCACCCCATTGTTCATGCTCTTGTCATGAGCAAAGCCGAGGAACTTCCACTTGGTCAATGATTCAGGAAGAGTGAAACTAATCTCCACTTCCCCATTCTTGTCCGTCACAAGATGAGGATAGAAGAAAGCCGTCTCCGCAAAGTTGGTACGGAGAGGTGCTGAGATTGGAGTCTCGTCAGCAGATTCTTCTGTTTCATAATCTACAGGAGCGGTTGAACTTACCACAGCCGTCTCAACATTTGCTGTTGCAGCCATTAACTTAGGCGCAACATTTGCTCTTGACTTACGGCTCGACTTTATATCCAATCCTGCAATTCTACCTTTAAGTACTACTCCAACAGGGAATAATTGTACGCCACAAGATTGTATGCCTAAAAATATTGGCATTTTGTCAAAGTTGTACTCTCGTTCCTTTAAGAAATTAACCTTTTTAGAATGATAAGAGTACAATGTGCGTTCCCAATAATCCCATTTAATACCGATAACATTATTATTTCTTGTTGCAAGCCTACCAATTCCCCATACATTTGGTGCATAGGCATCAAGTGAGGCATCATACATTGTGGCAAGAACCTCAGCATTATTCATGCGCTTTCCGTCCTTATCCTTTATTAACAATGTCCATGTCTCTTTTCCTCCTGGCTCCAGACGGTCACGGAATGTCTTCCAAGATACAGAAAGACGCATGTCAGGAAGTTCACGTACAAAACAATGATTAAACAGATGTTGCTTTCCATCCTTTACATAAAACATCATTAGTGCAGTATAGTCCTCCGTACTATCACAAGGATTAACATTAATGACATTCATCTTCCTTGAGTACAAAGAAAGAATACGACTTGTAATATTACCATTATGTCCCTGGAACTTGAATACCATCACATCATCATCAGCAGGACAGAAATAAGCAACCTGCGGAGAATTACCCTTTATCGTGTCACAAGGGACATAGAAGAAATCCTCTGCAAAATCAGCCTTTCTTCCGTTTGCCGTATTTATGTTTGAGTCAAAGACATTGAAAGACTCCGATGTATTTACGATTTCTTTACCATTCCTTCCTGCAACAGTCATCTTCAGTTTGTATGTTCCCATAGGTACAATAGAACTCTCTGCAAACATGGACGACAACTTGAATGGTTGATTTGAAGGCATAGTCTTCTGCGCAACCTCCTTGCCATTAAGTAGGAGAGTACAGTTAACATCAGTAGCAATATTGTTTTTGAGAGCATCAACGGCCTTTACCACAACATCTTTTTCATTGTTCAGGTCAATCACACTGCCACCCTCAAAGAATACGGCAAGACCATCCTTAAACACACGGATGGAATACTCCTCCTCATGTGTCTCACCAGCAGAATCCGTTACCTTTGCATATACCTTGAAACATGTACATGGCACATCATCCTTTTCCACTACAAGAGGAAGTTTAATGTAGAACTTTCCATCATTGTCTGTCTTAACATTTCCGTTGCCATACACCTCACCCTTGTCAGATGCGTAATACCACCAACGATGGAATTGATATGTCCTTTCAAGACGATACTCAACATTAGCACCTTGAACAGGTACGCCAGAATATGTTCTTGCCATACCTTCAACAATGACAGTATCGCCAATCGTTGCAGATTCATCCATATTGCTACCATCATTCTTCTTGTAACCAAGGCTCAGTTCCCACTCTGGACGCTTATACTCTTCTACCTTATATGTTATACTACCATCACCACATGAAATAACATAGTCTCCAACCTCGGCATCAGCAGGAAGGGTGAATGAGAAATCAAAGCTACCAAAGGAATTTGTATTAAGCTCTCGCTTAAATATCTGTTTACGATTACGTCCTGTACTCTCACATTTAATATTCAGCTTGTAATCGCCCTGTACATCGAATTTATCCTTTGACGTTTCCCTATATACAACACCGCCTACGTGCACTGTCTGCCCAGGACGATATATTTTTCTGTCAAGGAAAAAGTTCACCTTGTTCCTTGTTTTAGGATTAACGTCCATTTTATTAAAACAATATACATTCAACACTGTGCTATCACACTTGTCACGATAAGCACTGATTATAAGATTACTTGGAGAATAAAACACTTTCCCGAAAATGACTTCACCATTAGTATCAGAAACATGAGAGTCAAGAAACAGAATGCTTCCATCATTCATTCGTTCCTTACAAGTAACTTTAATTCCGTTTACTGGCTTGCCTGTATTAGCATCCAACACATAACAACGAAGGTTCTCTCCATCATTGACAGTTGCAAGTTTCATCGAACTAATTTCTACAGTCTGGACACTCTTTTCCCCATTGGATTTGAATATGAACACATACTTACCCGCAGGAAGAGATGTTGAAACAGAATCCTTGCCCATGACAGGCAGATTATCCTTCTTACGCTTTCTGTTAGCCTCGTCATTACCAAAGAAGAAATCAAGTCCTTTCACAATCTTGCCCGTTTCCTTTGGCTTTTGTTCCCAGCGGAACAAACTATTTGTCTCGCCAACATATTCACGTATTGTCAAGCTTGCCGACTTACTGTTCCAATAACTGACTACGACATCAAAAGGCTTATCTGCAATAAAAGAATTACGAGCCTTTACATTATAGGTGACAGATGGTTGTATGGTTGCCATTTCCATATTTATATATTCATTGACAAAACGTGACTTTGCATATTTCTTACGACATTCACGCCAGAACAAGAGTCTTGAATCTCTATTGTCAGGCAGGACAGAATCCTTTATCGCATAATAAGTCATTACATCATCCAAGACTTCCACACCTTTCTTTCTGCCAAGTCTCTTATACAAAGACTTCAACTCGTTAAGATACTTGTATCTGTTCTTACCTTCAATATTCATACTATTCATGTACAAATCATACATGACATAAAGCATATCATGATTGAAAGCCTCACCATCAACACCCAGCTCGACAAGCACCTTATAGTCCTTTGCACTCGCCTTGGCAAGCATCTCCTTATTATCAAGCAAATGTCCCCAGTGTTCATTACTCTTGGCACTATAATCAACATCTGCATTACGATAATCTGCAAAAGGGCTGGATAACTGATTGTACATCCAACCAGCCACACCATGAAGGACAGAAAGCTCGGTAGCGTTCTTCACATTCACAGGCATATCATTATACTTGGCAATATGTGCTTCGACTACGGCAGCACAACTGTCAAACTTACGTGTGTCTATTTCAACAGTCCTTGTGATTGATTCCGTCAACGACTTCACCTGCTCATCAAACTTCTGAGCAAAGGAAGCGACGTAACAAAACAAGAATAATGAGAGAATATAAATCTTTTTCATTGTATCAACAATTTGTTAGTTTCATTTTCACTTGCAAAAGTATGGAAAAAAAGATAAATCCCATCATAAAACTGTTCACAAATATTTCACATTTTATGTTACACGTCAAAAAAAGTTCACAGAAATTTCACAAAGTCATTGCTACATCTTGATTATATGCAAGATACAAAAGCTGCATAATTGTATATACAAAACAAAAATGGTTGAACAAATTATTACTAATCCATTCAACCATTATCATATATTTTCATTTGTTATTCACATCAGATATTCTTAACTACCAAAACAGTCCAGTCGTTTTTGGTGAGTTGGTCACATATACTCATGCCGTGTGACTTGGCTGCGTCGGATATGCTCTTGACATCTGCAACAAAGAAGCCACTCATGATGAGATAACCTCCACGTGCAAGATGCTTGACGTATGTAGGCATATCATTAAGAAGTATGTTCTTGTGGATATTGGCAACGATAACGTCAAACTGTCCTGAGATGGCTGAAGCATCACCATGAAGTACCTGTACGTTCTCAATACCGTTGAGGGCAAAGTTTTCCTTTGCATTCTCCACACTCATATCGTCTATGTCTATGGCGACAACTTCCTTCGCACCACTCTTTGCCATGGCTATACCGAGTACGCCTGTACCACATCCCATATCGAGTACACGCATATTGTCCCAACTGTGACTCATAAGATACTCGGTGAGCATAGATGTTGTCTCATGCTGTCCTGAGCCGAATGCCATGCGTGGGTTCAGCTTTATGCCGAACTTTTCCTCAAGCACGGGAGTGAATGAGCTTTTCTCCCATTCCTCGTTCCAGTCCTTGTTCTCAAGTTCGTTGATAGTATAAGTGAATTCTGTTCCCTCAATAGGGAATGTGTCAAGTGCAGACTTGAGTGAATCCTCGTCAAACTTAGCCTCTGGAATATAGGCACGCACTCCTGTCTCTGTCGTTTCAAACGTGTCGTAGTCCACTTCACCCAACATGGCACAAAGGACATCAGCCGTATCCTCTGAGAATGGTTTAATAGTAATCTCTGCGTATAAGTACTTCATCCTAAAAATAAAATTAAGGCCCCCCGACCCCCGAGGGGGGCGGCCATCCGGAACGAGGGTTGTGTTAAGTCCCCCTACACCAAATAAGGCTATTCATCCGGAACGAGGCTTTAGTTACTATATTATGTTCATTATCCCGTAATCTTTTTATGCCGCCAAGCGGCCAATTAGAAAAACAAAAGAAAACATAGGAAAACAAAAGAAAACATGTTTTTTCTTGTTTTTGTTCTGTTTGACTTCGCCGAGCTAAAGGTTCTCGACTGTTTTTCTAATATGCACCTTAGTGCAAGGTAAGAAATCAAAAATTCAAAATTAAAAATTAAAATTATTAGTTCTTAAATCTTAATTACCTCCCTACGGTCAGTGAGACCGCTATGCTTAGTTCTTAAATCTTAACTCTGAATTAGCAATTCTGAATTTTTAATTTTTAATTTTTAATTCATTCCTTCCTCCTCCCCTCGTTGTGCTCCGATGGTGAGGTTTACGAGGTCTTCGTATGTACCATTGAAGAGGTTGACATCCACGTATCCCTTTATGCCATCCACCTTTCCTGCATCCGTGTGCTGCCAGAACTTCCATTCACCCTTATAGGCGAGGGAGTCAATGTAGTAATGAGCAATCCAGCAAGGATAGCGGTCGAGGTCAGGACTTGTGAGGTATGATGTCTTGAACTTGTATGATGTATATAGTATCGGAGTTACGCCATAATGCTTTTCGACAATCTGCATCCATGTCTTTACTTCCGACTGTAGTTTCTCCTTTGAGTAGTCACCTATGTTCTCCACGTCAAGTACTGGTGGGAGGTCTTCATCCTCCAGCTGCACCATCTTGCAGAAATACTTAGCCTGCTGCCTGGCAGGACTCTTGGTGCTGAAGAAATGGTATGCTCCGCGTATTATCTCGTTACGGCGTGCATGATGGAAATTCTGGTTAAAGTTCTCGTCAAGGACATTTGTTCCTTCTGTTGCCTTCACGAAAATAAAGTGTACTGGCGTGCCCTGCAACTGTGCATTGCGAAGCTTGTCCCAGTTTATCTCGTCCTGATAGTGTGAGATGTCTATGCCCCTCACCTTTCCGTCAGGATATTTGACTGTTCCGTACAGAGCCTTCCAGCGGAAGCTGTATGGATTGACAAATGTGCGGTAGAAGAAGATAATGTATATTACAACAACGGCGATGAGTAGTCCCCACAGGATGTAGGCAGGCATACGACGGAACGGATTGCTCGATGTTTTCTTGCGTTTACGGCGTGATGACGATGAGGCTGTCCTTGTAGTCTTTCTTGTTGTTGTATTTACTGTCTTCTTTGTTACCATTCGTTTGTGTTACGGTTGTGAATAAATATCGGGTAGCGAAAATCTCTTATCCTTTTTCCGTACCCATCCGCTCTTGTAAAAGTTAAAAGTGAAAAACCTGTACTGTCACTGGCACATGACCAGTGACGTAGGAAGGTTTTTCACTTAATATCATTTTTTCGTTCTAATTTCTAAATGACAAAAAATAATTATCCATTATCAATTGTCAATTATCAATTAAAAACTCGGATTACTTACCATGCTCAAGCTGGAGAGTCTTTGTAGGCTGGTCGCATACCTCTGATGGTCCCCAGTACTGGATTGGACCTGGGTAAACGTATGCTGTCTGCTTAGCCCACTCTGCACGCTTAGAAGCGAAGAACTTGAATGGAGCACCGTCGAGCTCAACGAGAGCCTTACGGATAACTGGCTTGTTAGCACCGTTACGACGCTCGATGTTCATCATCTTAGTGATTGGCACACCACCTGCGATCCACTCAGCTGCTGGAGCAGTAGTGTTCTTGATGATTGACATGTAACCAGTCTTGCCGTTAGCGATAAGACGTGAAGCGTTGTAACCGAGTGAGTAGCAGTAGTCAGCATCGTAGTTAGATGGAGCTGCGCAACGTCCCTCGTATCCGAAGAAGTGGTGCTGTGCAGAGAACTTGCCTACGTACTTGCCTTCAGCCTTCCAAGCGTCAAGCTTCTTAGCAACCATAGCAGAAAGGAGCTTCTCAGTCTCGATGAGAGATACCTGTACGTTTCCGTGTGGGTCACGGTCGAGACAGAGCTGACGCTCTACGTCTGCAGGGAGTGACTCGAGAACTGCAAGGTTCTCAGCAGCGATGTGGCTCTTTACGAACTTAACCTGCTCCTCCTTAGATGGGAACTCACGCATCTCGCCTGTAGCTGGGTCAACGAGTACCTCGTTAAGCTCTGCGATAAGCTTCTTGATAGCTGGGATGAACTCGATGAGTCCCTCTGGGATGAGGACAGTACCGAAGTTGTTTCCGTCAGCAGCACGGTCAGCAACAGCCTTAGCGATGTAAGTAACTACGTCGTCGAGTGACATAGACTTAGCCTCTACCTCCTCAGAGATGAGACAGATGTTAGGCTGGCACTGGAGAGCGCACTCGAGTGCGATGTGAGATGCAGAACGTCCCATGAGCTTGATGAAGTGCCAGTACTTGCGAGCTGAGTTACAGTCGCGCTGGATGTTACCGATAAGCTCAGAGTATGTCTTACATGCAGTATCGAAACCGAATGATGTCTCAATCTCGTCATTCTTGAGGTCACCGTCGATAGTCTTAGGACAACCGATAACCTGTACGCCGTACTTCTTAGCAGCATAGTACTCAGCGAGTACACAAGCGTTAGTGTTAGAGTCGTCACCACCGATGATTACGAGTGCCTTGATACCAAGTTCACGGAGAATCTCGATACCCTTCTCAAACTGCTCTTCCTTCTCAAGCTTAGTACGACCTGAACCGATGATATCGAAACCACCTGTGTTGCGGTACTGATCCATGAGCTCTGGAGTAATCTCCATGTACTTGTGGTCAACGAGACCACCAGGACCGAGGATGAATCCGTAGAGCTTGTTTGCTGGGTTGAGTGACTTAACACCGTCAAAGAGACCAGAGATTACGTTGTGACCACCAGGAGCCTGACCACCTGAGAGGATGATACCTACGTTGAATGCAGGAAGCTCTACCTTCTCACCAGCCTCGAAAGTGATGACTGGCATTCCATAAGTGTTAGGGAAGAGAGCCTTGATTTCTTCCTGATTACCTACTGACTGAGTTGGAGCACCCTCAACAGCCTTTACAGGTCCCTGGAGTGCCTTTGGAAGCTTTGGCTGGTATGCAGCACGAGCTGCCTGAAGATTTGAAATCATATTCATTTACAATTTACCATGTACATTGTACATGAAGTTCTACTATTATAATATTTATCTAAATTTCGCAACCTTTGTGGAGTAAAAGGAAGTAAAAAGGAGTAAAAGGGAGTAAAAAGACGATAGTATGTTCGTCTATCAACACAGATTTTTTAGAACGAAAATTTATAAAATTAAAGAAAATTTCTATTTATCTCAGTTCCCCACATGAGTTCTCAGTCTTAGAAAATGAAGAAAAAATTTTCTTTAATTTTCTAAATTTTCGTTTATTAAAATAAACCTCTGAGCTCTCTGTGCTCTCTGTGTTTCAAAGTCTTTTACTTTATTTTCTTATTTCTGCGATAACGTCGAAGCACTCCTTGCACTTGTTAGTGACATAAGCCCAGTCCTGTGCCTTTACTACGTCTGATGGGAAGAGCTTTGAGCCCATACCTACACAGAAGACACCAGCCTTGAACCATGAAGTGAGGTTTGCCTCCTCTGGTGCCACACCACCTGTAACCATGATCTTTGACCATGGCATTGGTGCCATGAGTCCCTTGACGAGGTTTGGACCTACTACGTCACCAGGGAATACCTTAGTGAAGTCGCATCCTACCTCCTGTGCCTTACCAATCTCTGATGGTGTGAGACATCCCGGGCAGTAAGTAACGCAACGGCGGTTACATACTACTGCTACATCTGGGTTGAAGAGTGGACCTACAACGAAGTTGGCACCTAACTGAAGGTAGAGTGCAGCAGTAGGAGCGTCAACAACAGAACCGATACCGAGTGCGAGTTCCGGACATTCCTTAGCCACCCACTTTGAGAGTTCACCGAACACCTCATGTGCGAAGTCACCACGGTTAGTGAACTCAAAGGCGCGTACACCACCTTCGTAGCAAGCCTTTATCACGTTCTTGCAGACCTCTACGTCCTTGTTATAAAATACTGGAACCATTGGTGCGGCAGCAATCTTTGCCATCACCTGAAATTTGTCAAAACGGCTCATTTTACTATTTCACAATTTACTATTTTACAATTGGTTTAAGCAATGGTATGACTATTTTTTGACAAAGAATTTATTTATCCCCATGTATCTCAAGATACTTTCTTGTTGATACGATTGACGATACTGTAATCTTCAGCAACTCCGTACATTCATCATACAATGGTTGAATTCTGCTTTGTGGCAACAATCCACCTTCCATTATTAGTTCAAGCCAATGTAATGTTTCGTCCAGTTCTTCTTCTACCATCTTTAACTTGTTCAAGAAATCTTTCTTGGATTTCCCAATGCAAGCCGCACGATAATTAGCAGAAGGTGAAGTGCCAGATCTTACAACCTGTCTTGCTATTGCCAGACCAGATACAGATTGAGGTATTGCATCAGACATTTTCATTATTCTTAATGCAAACTGTTTATGTCTAAATTTCAGTTCCTCTTCTGTCATATTTTCCCCCGAATGGCAATAGTAAAATTGTCAATTGTCAAATTGTCAAATGCTTTTTATCTCTGTACTCGTCCATTAGCTGCACCACCTGCGAGAGCCTCTACCTCATCAACAGATACGAGGTTGAAGTCACCATTGATAGTGTGCTTGAGAGCTGAGGCAGCAACGGCGAACTCGAGAGCCTCGCCCTGTGTAGCCTTAGTGAGGAGACCGTGGATGAGACCACCTGAGAATGAGTCACCACCACCGATACGGTCGATGATTGGATTTACGTCATAACGCTTTGACTGGTAGAACTCCTTACCGTCATAGATGAGAGCCTTCCAGCCATTGTGAGTAGCAGAGAATGACTCACGGAGAGTAGATACCACATACTCAAATCCGAACTCCTCCTTCATCTGCTTGAAGATGCCCTCGTAGCCGGAAGCATTAGTCTCACCACCCTCTACGTCAGCGTCTGGCTTGAAACCGAGACAAAGTTCTGCATCCTCCTCGTTACCGATACATACGTCAACATACTGCATGAGCGGACGCATGATGGAAATAGCCTTTTCGCTTGTCCAGAGCTTCTTGCGGAAGTTGAGGTCAACAGAAATCTTCACTCCGTGCTTCTTTGCACAGATACAAGCCTGACGAAGACACTCGGCACTCTCATCAGAGATTGCTGGAGTAATACCTGACCAGTGGAACCAGTCAGCACCCTCGAATATCTTGTCAAAATCCCAGTCGGATGGCTTAGCCTCTGCGATGGCAGAGTGAGCACGGTCATAGATTACCTTTGAAGGACGCATTGAAGCACCTGTCTCGGCATAGTAGAGACCGATACGGTCACCGCCACGTGCGATGAACTGAGTGTTGACACCATAACGACGGAGAGCGTTTACTGCAATCTGTCCAATCTCGTGCTTAGGAAGCTTAGAGACAAAATAACAGTCGTGACCATAGTTGGCGCAACTGATTGCGACGTTAGCCTCACCACCACCAGGGATGATGCGGAAAGACTCTGACTGAATGAAACGATCGTTTCCTTCTGGAGAAAGGCGAAGCATGATTTCGCCCATTGTAACGATTTTAGCCATTTATTTTTATGTTTATACTTTAACTTCTTTCTGATATAACCTAACGGAACGAAAATTCCCGAGTTCGTTTCCATCAAAAACAATACACCAGTTCGGAATATGCTTTTTATTTTTAATCTCCCACGGAGCCACGGAGAGCACAGAGTTTTTTATACTCAGTTCGCAGATTTTAGCGGAGTTCTCGGAGGTCGCTCATGCTCCTTGGAGTTCACTGAGCAAACTAATGCAAGAGCATTTCCGGATGGTTCTCCCTCCCCATACTATCTCCGTGCCCTCTTTGGAGCACATGCGACCTTCGTGCGCTCAGATAAACACTTCGGGATAGAGCCTCAGTGTTCTCCGTGGCTCCGTGGGAGATTAAAAAAAACAGAAAAAAACATTCTATAATTTCCTGAATTTTCGTTTCCATCCCAAACAATCCCGAAATCATCGAAATTCTGTGCAAAGATAGTTTTTTTCCGTCGTATAAGTTTGGATTTGATAGTTTTTTTTGGAAAAAAATATTCATTCCAATATTTTTTAATCTTTAATGATACACAATATTACAAATTTAGGTATCTTTGTACCCCAAAAGAATATTTTTAGGAGATAAGGCGGAGTTCGTACAACCCGACTTTGTTTCTTCTTCATCCATAAAGACTATCACATAATAGATGGAAATTCAATCCAAAATCAGAATCAAGGACATAGCCGAAAGAGCTGGTGTGTCCGTAGGAACTGTGGACAGAGTCATTCACGGTCGCAACAACGTATCAAAGCTGGCGCTTGAGAAAGTGCAGAAGGTGCTTGACGAAATCAACTATGTACCTAACCACTATGCCAGTGCCTTGGCGAGCAACAAGACACATAAGTTCGTGTCAATCCTTCCTCTCCATGAGGAGGACAGCTACTGGGCACGTGTAGAGACAGGACTCATCGAGGGTGTCAGCCGTTTCAACGACTTCAAGATATCATTCAAGATATTCCACTATGACCCGTTCAATGACGAGTCGTTCAAGGTGGAGTGCGAGAACATATTCGCTGCCGAGCCTGATGCTGTCATCATCGGTCCTATCTTCAACCATAACATCATGGCTTCTTTCACCAAGCGACTCGACGAGAAGCAGATACCATTTGCCCTACTCGACTCCAACTGGTCTGAGTTCAATGCCCGCACATTCTACGGACAGGACTCTATCCGCAGCGGTGAGTTTGCAGGTCGTATCATGCTCATGGCAGCAGGCAATGCCCCAAAACAGATAGCACTCTTCAAGGTGCTCGGCGAGGGTCGTGTGGCATCACGTCAGCAGATGAACCGTGAGGTAGGTTTCCGTGAGTACATGAAGGCTCGCTGCCCTGAGTGCGAGATTAAGGAAGTGCCTCTCTTTGCTTACGACAAGCAGGGAATGAAGGACATCATGCGCAAGTTCTTCACGGAGAATCCCGACATACGCTTCGGTCTCTCCTTCAACTCGTCCATCCATATCATTGCGGACTTCCTTCGCACCGAGATGCCTGAACATGAGCACGTCACCCTCCTTGGTTACGATGCCGTGGCAGCCAACGTGGAGTGCATCAAGAACGGTTCAACCGACTTCCTCATTGCACAGCACCCACACGACCAGGGTCTCAACTGTTTCCGCACCATGTTCAACTCATGCGTGCTCCACATGCAGCAGAAGCGTGACCACTACATGGCTATCGAGCTGCTCATGAAGGAAAACATAGACTTCTACAAAGATTAGGCTGACCCAGCAGACCCTCCCCCAACCCCTCCCAAAAGGGCGGGGAGTAGATACTCTTTTGCGGATAAGTCTTCAACGAATGACGTCTTCGCGAAATGATTTCGCAAGCTACAACGAAGTCAAAGTTACTCTGTTGAACACCAACTTACAAACTGGAGTTTAATGATAATATAAGCCGTTCGGACTACATGTTTGGACGGCTTTTTTATGCATCTTCACTACCAACAGTGCACACTTCTCTACCCCAGACCCTTCGGCAACCCTTCGTGAACCCTTCGTAAAAGATTCGGACCAATGTCGCTTCTGAATCACATTGCAAAGATACGGCGAATCCGACATACCGCCAAGAATTTTTGGAATGTCAACTGCACAACACTGCACAACTTGAATTTTGCGCACGAAAGATTTTGATATTCAAGGAAAAATGATTATATTTGCATTGTAATACAAACACAGTAAACATTTAACCGAACCCGTCGCCAGAGGCGACTAAATTATCATTTTACACAAGATTATTTTGACACGAATTACCATTAATTGACCACGAATAATCATGAATTTTAATACAAGACTTTAGTTAGGCGTAGCCAATTATCATGAATTTTGATTTCGTTTCGAAATCTATTCGTGAAAATTAAAATGTTACAAAAAA
>JAFYAT010000046.1 GCA_017540585.1 Bacteroidaceae bacterium
AAGTATTACCACGGAGGAGTGCCCAGCCAGCTCCGTCAAAAGAAGACTTTGTTCCATTGTTTGAACCATTATCCAATTTCTGATGTGCTTGTGCATTTGTTGTTGGCGCAATAGGGAAAATACCGATAGTCTCGTCATCATCCCAAGCAAAGCTTATACCGCTTTCAGAACTTGTAAGAGTGGTACGTGTGCCATCCTCATACTCGTAGGCAGGTGCGCTAAGTGTCACCTTACCGTCAAACTTTACATCTGTCTGTGACAGTTCCATGTCGGAACTACATGAAGCCAATAGTGCAACGGCTACCATTGGCAAGAAAAATGATTTTTTCATATCGTATGTATTTTTGTTTAGTCAATAGAAGCACGTGCTCTTGCGCCATTGTCCCATGGCATGTCTGAAACCCTTACATCACCTTTACTTGTTCCATTGATAGCATTATCGCTACCTGCAAGGATGCTCATGCGCACCCTTGTCTTGCGCACCTCACATTGAGGTGCAGAATAAATCTTAGTATTCATTTTCCATATTATGCCGATAGCCCCTCTTCAGCCATTAAACAAAAAGTCGTTCACACATAGACACAAAAAAACGTGGAGCCAGCACTTTTGCTCGTTCCACGGTCTAAAGGCTCTCGCATTGCCCCTGTAAGTCGAAACGAGCAACGCTGAAAGCCCCACGTGAAATGTATATAAACACCACACTCCCACACGTACCAATGACGTATGAGCAGACGATGGTGTAAAATACACCCAAGGGGCGTCCCCGTTGCTTTGTTTTTGACTTACAGTGTAGAATTTGCGAGATTCTTAGACCGCCAAAACCAAAGCGTAAGTAACGCCTTTTTATGTATATGTTTGTTCTCCCACCACAGCCCCAATGGACTTCTGCGAGAAAACCGTTGCAAATATACGATATAAGTGAGTAAGAACAAAATAAATAGGAGAAAAAAGACCCACCCTACCCCTCCCTACAGGGAGGAAACTGGTTACTCAATCGCCAAAAAGGAAGAAAAAGGCAGAATCGAGACAACACACTAAAGTCGCTTCTCAGACTATTGATAGTTTGTACCACAAGCTATCGACAGTTTGTATTACAGACTATCGATAGTTCGTTTGCAGACTATCGATAGTCTGAGCGACAAGAAACATGAATAGGTTTTGTGTTAAGCGACGTACTTACCAAGAGCTAACGTCATGACTTCGCTATGACACCGAAGTGACTCCATAGTGACACCACTATGGCTCTACTATTATAGCGGAGAAATAGTAGAGAATTAGCAGAGAAATAGTAGAGACTACTTTAACCGTACAGCTTGATGTTTTTTCTTGGTTTACATAATTTGTATCTACCATAATTGACGGCGTTGATGCTTTTGCATAGCTGTCGAGAAGGCTTGTAAACGGGGATGCAGCAACTTGGTGGAAGCAACAGAAAAAGGACGGCCTGTACGATAAGAGTCAGGACGCAAGGGCTTTTGTAACATAATCGTAAATATAAGCAACATTACATGAAAGCGGAGATACTCATTTATTATTACCTTTGTAGTTGTTAATATGCAAACAGAATATTGCATGACGAACTAACTAAATTATTACAAACTAACTTATGAAGAAACTCATAGCATTAATGCTTACATTGGTTGTCGTAGCTAAGGCTTCAGCTGCCGTGGATAACGACCAGCGGCTATGGTACGACAAGCCTGCCACTCACTGGCTCGAGGCACTTCCTATTGGCAACAGCCGTATGGGAGCAATGGTCTTTGGCGGTACGGATACTGAGGAAATCCAACTGAACGAAGAGACATTCTGGAGTGGTGGACCTCACAACAACAACAGTACTACATCTATCTATCACCTCAACGAGGTACGAGACCTTATCTTCAACGGTAAGGAACGTGATGCTGAGAACATAATCAACCGTGAGTTCATAAAGGGTCCTCACGGAATGAAGTACCTCACTCTCGGTAGTCTCAAATTCAACTTCGGCCATAAGGATGTCAAGAACTATGTGCGTGAACTTGACCTTACTCGTGCCGTAACGACGACTTCATACACTTGTGACGGAGTGAAATATACCCGCACCGCCTTTGCTTCTCTTGCGGATGGTGTTGTCATCGTCAATATCAAAGCAAGCAAGAAGGGTGCACTCTCATTCACCCTTTCACATGATTGCCAACTCAAACATAACACAAAGAGCGATATTGTCAATATCTCTGGTAAGAAAGGAAATAGTGGTGGACAGGCTATGCTCACAGCAGAAATAGAAGGCGTAGAGCACGAAGGCATAGCTTCTGCCCTTAATGCTGATATGAAGGCGATGGTAACGACGGACGGAAAGGTTACTGTCGATGACGGAACTGTCACAATAAATAATGCACAATCTGCAGTCATACGTATAGCAGCTGCAACCAACTACGTGAATTACCACGATGTAAGTGGTGATGCAGCAGGAAAGAGTTACGCTCTCCTTGCTTCTTCATCTTATGCTTACGACCAGCTCCTCAAGCGTCACGTAGCCAAGTATCAGGAACAGTACAACCGCGTAAAGCTCACTCTCCCATCTGAGGGTGGCAACAAGGCGCTTACTACCGTTGAGCGTCTTGACAAGTTCTATGGAAGCAAGGATCAGGGCATGGTGGCTCTTCTCTTCAACTATGGCCGCTGTCTCCTTATCTCTTCTTCACAGAAGGGTGGACAACCTGCCAACCTTCAAGGTGTATGGAATGCAAGTCTCAATGCTCCATGGGACTCAAAATATACTATCAACATCAATGCTGAGATGAACTACTGGCCTGCTGAGGTGTGTGGACTCTCCGAGAATGCAGAACCACTCTTCTCCATGATTAAGGACTTGAGCGTGACTGGTGCAGAGACTGCAAAGGTCATGTACGGTTGCCGTGGATGGGTGGCTCACCACAATACAGACCTATGGCGCATAGCAGGTCCGCTTGATGGTGCTACATGGGGTATGTTCCCTAATGGTGGTGCATGGCTCACCACTCACGTATGGGACCACTTCCTATATACTCTCGACATGGACTTCCTTCGCGAATACTATCCAATTATAAAGGGTGCAGCACAGTTCTACCTTGACTATATGGTGGAGCGTGACGGCGAACTCCTCGTTGTACCTTCAACATCACCAGAGCACGGAGGACGTGGCAAGTCAAGTACCGTGACTGCTGGTTGTACAATGGACAACCAGATTGCACGTGATGCGCTCACTCAGGCTCTCAACGCTGCCAACATACTTGGTGTAGATGCTGACATGCAAAAGGAACTAAGACGTGCCATCGCAAAGCTTCCTAAGATGAAGGTAGGTCAGTACGGACAGTTGCAGGAATGGCGTGAGGATATTGATGACCCTAACGACCAGCATCGTCACATCTCCCACCTCTATGGTCTCTATCCATCCAACCAGATAAACGCATTCACTACGCCTGACCTATGGAAGGCTTCGGGTGTCACTCTCAAACAACGTGGTGATGAAGCTACTGGATGGAGCCTTGGATGGAAGACAAACTTCTGGGCACGTATGCTTGACGGTAATCACGCATACACTATACTCAGTAATATGCTCCGACTGCTTCCTGAGGACCGACAGATGCGTAACTATCCTAACGGACGTACATATCCTAACCTCTTCGATGCTCACCCACCTTTCCAGATTGACGGTAACTTCGGTGCCACTGCCGGTATTGCAGAGATGCTGATGCAGAGTGAACTTGCAGTCCGTACCAACGTGCGTACAGCCATAGGTGGAGAGTTATATACTCCTACCATCTTCCTTCTCCCTGCCCTACCGGATGCTTGGAACGAAGGTAGCATAAAGGGACTCCATGCACGTGGCGGTTACACGGTAGATATGGAGTGGAAGAACGGAAAGCTTGCTTCTGCAACAATAGTACCTACTACATTCACTGGCAAGGTAACTATAAGAACAAAGACACCTCTAAAGGGATATGAACCTGTCAAGGTATATGAATCCCTTGGAGTATATGAATACGAACTACATATAACTAATACAACAAAACTGACAGTATGAATAGAAAACTGATGCTTGCTCTTGCAAGTATGGCAATTGGTGCATCACAAGCACAGAACCCAATCGTACAGACTTGTTTCTCTACCGACCCTGCTCCTATGGTGGCAGGTGATCGCCTATACGTGTTCACAGGACACGATGAGGAGAAGGCGGACTTCTTCTGGATGAACGAGTGGCGATGCTTCTCTACATCCGACATGGTCAACTGGACTGACCACGGTGCTCCACTATCTCAGTGCGACTTTGCATGGGCTGACGACCGTGCATGGGCACCACAGTGCATTGGCCGTGAACAGGTGAACGAGAAGGGTGAGAAGGTAATGAAGTATTACCTTTATATACCAGTACATTCTCGCCTCTCTGGTGGTATGGCTATCGGTGTAGGTGTAGCTGACCGTCCGGAAGGTCCTTACAAGGATGCCCTTGGCAAGCCTCTCTATGAGGATGGCAAGTGGGACCATATCGACCCTACAGTCTTCATTGATGACGATGACCAGGCTTATATATACTGGGGAAATCCTAAGCTATACTCTGCTAAGCTAAACCGTGATATGATAAGCTTTGCTTCTGAAGTAAAGTGTGACACGGATGTAAAGCGTTACACTGAAGGCCCTTGGATATTCAAGCAGCGTCAGGCAACTAAGGAAGAGCTCAAGGCAATGAAGGCTGCCAAGATCAAGCCAAAGGATGCTGCATGGGGCAAGTACTTCATGGTGTATGCCGGTGGCGGTATTCCTGAGTGCATCGCTTACTCAGAGAGCGACTCTCCACAGGGTCCTTGGAAGTATGTCGGTGAGGTAATGCCACAGGACAACAATACCAAGTCATTCACCAACCACAGCGGTACTGTTGTGTTCAAGGGTCATAACTACTTCTTCTACCACACAGGTACTCTCCCAGGCGGTGGCGGCTTCGGTCGCAGTGTAGCCGTTGAAGAGTTCAAGTGGAACGTGGACGGCCGTTTCCCAACCATCAAGATGTCTGAGGGCGTTGAGCCTATCGGTACACTCAATCCGTTCAAGCGTGTAGAGGCTGAGACTATTGCATTCAGTAAGGGTCTTCACACTGAGTGGAACAAGAAGAAGGGCGACGTGTTCGTATGTGACGTCCACAATGGCGACTGGCTCAAGGTACGCAACGTGTCACTTGCCGATGCAGGCAACCGCAGTTCTGCCAAGATTACTGTCCGTGCTGCAAGTGCTCTTCAGGGTGGACGCATCGAGGTGCGCCTCGACTCTGTCAAGGGTAAGGTCATCTCTACTATCGACATCAAGCCTACTGGCGGATGGGAAGAGTGGGAAACATTCTCTGCACCTGTTGATGTCAATGCTGCTGCTCAGGCTGCCGGTGACAAGGGAATACTTGACAACGTCTATTTCGTGTTCCGTGGTCTCAAAGGTTGCAAGCTCTTCAACTTCGACTGGTGGAAGGTGGACTAAGCAAGATGTTATCGTGCTGGAAAGACAACTAAATACTCACATTATAATCTATACACATTATGAAAAGAAAAGCATTATTTGCTTCTTTGTTACTTTCTGTGTGCTCAGTGAACGCACAGAATCCTTACCTCCCGCTTTGGGAGCACTTGCCAGATGGTGAGCCACGTGTATTCGAGGACCCAGACGCTCCAGGCAAGTACCGTGCTTATATTATCGGTTCACACGATGTAAAGAACACTGACTACTGCGGTCCCGATATCCGCATGTGGTCGGCTCCAGTAGAGGACCTGTCACAGTGGAAGGACGAAGGCCCTATCTTCACTCACTATGTGGATGGTCAGTGGGATACTATGTTTGCACCTGACCTCGTAGAGGTTAAGGACAAGGCAACAGGTAAGAAGACTTACTATCTCTACCCACACTCTCGTGGATGGAGACGTATTCCGATGGTATGTAAGGGCGACAGACCTGACGGTCCTTTCACTCCTATCAACCTCACTCCTGACGGTCGTGCGTGCGTTGATGGCAGTATGATTGACTTCGACCCATCAGTATTCATCGAGAACATCACTGACAAGAAGGACAAGGACTTCGACAAGGGCTTCCGTGCATACGTGTTCTATGGATTCCAGCACTCAACAGCTGCTGAGATGGACCAGAACACTATGTACTCTGTACGTCCTGGCACACAGATACACGACTACTTCATCCCTGCATCATCACGCTACGGTGAAGTACGTGACCCAAAGGGCACTGAGTACCCTGCACTCTATAAGGGACAGAACCCTGGAGAGTTCAACTTCTTCGAGGCATCATCTATCCGTCAAGTAGGAAACAAGTATGTCATGGTATTCTCTGGCTACTCAGGTCCTGACTACGGACTCGGCTCTACCAACTCTGCTCTCCGCTATGCTTTCGGCGACAGCCCGCTCGGACCTTGGCGTTCAGGAGGCGTGCTCGTTGACTCTCGTGGCGTGGTGCTCAATGAGGACGGAAGCAAGCTGACGACTACTAACTTTGCACACAACACTCACGGTTCTCTTCAGGAGATTAACGGACAGTGGTACGTGTTCTATCACCGTCCACCACGTGGCTTCGGTAATGCTCGTCAGGCAATGGTTGCTCCAGTCAAGATTACATGGGACAAGAAGCCAGTAGCCAAGGGCGGTGTAGTACGCATCACAGGCTACGACCCATACGTCAAGGGTAATGAGTGGACTGCAAAGGCAGCCAACGGTGACCACTACACTGGTGCAGAGGTTACTTCCGAAGGCTTCCAGATTTTCGGTCTTCCACCTTACAAGTGGTACTCTGCAGGTATTGCCTGCTACCTTAACGACAACAATGCCATGCAGGACCAGCGTGATGTGTGGAACAACTCAATGGATGTTGCAGGATTAAAGAACGGTGCAATAGTCGGCTTTAAGTACTTCGGCTTCGGTGGACTTGACAAGGACACTAAGGGAGTAAAGGCTTTCGAAGGCACAAAGAGTGGTGACGGCACTGAACTCATAGTACGTCTCACACCTAACGGACAGGGTGCGTTCAAGGTTCGCGTAATGCTCGACGGACCATACGCCAACAGCACATGGAACGGTAAGGAGATTGCCGTAATCAATGTTCCTGCCGATGCAAAGAAGGAGGCTCAGAACTTCCGAGTAGCCGTACCTGCAGTAGAGGGTCTCACTGGCAAGCACGCTATCTACCTCGTGACTGAAGGTCCAGAGGTCAAGGAGCCACAAGCACCACGCTGGGGTCGTCCACAGCAGCCACAGCGTCCGTTCGGACTCTATGACTTCCACGGACTTTCATTCACAAAGAAGGGTGGTCACTGCGGTCGTCCACATGTACCAACAGTAGAGATTACGGTTGATGGAAAGGCTCTTGTCATCCCATCTGCACCTATCCTCTCTACTAACCAGAATGGTTACACAGAGAACAACCGCTACCAGGTATATGCAAAGCTCAACGCTAACTCAGTCATCAAGGCTACATCTTCTGACCCATCAGTCAAGGTACAGGTAGGCAAGATTGCTGACGGTCGTGCTACTGTCAAGTGTACATGGAACGGAGTGGATAAGATATTCCTTATCAACTAACATCTCAGGTATATATCGACAGTTTAGACTACTATATATAAATAAGGTGTAAGGGTGTATCCGCTTGGGTACACCCTTTATTGTTTGTGCAAACCTTCCGATACTGACACTCGCAAGCAAGGTCTATGACAGAATAGCGGAACAAAAAACAAGCCCCGTACCTGCTCTGGTACGGGGCTTGCATCATTGTATATCACTATCCTTCACCTCCCTTATGGGACAAGCAGAAGAAAAGATTAACTATCTTTTCTGAATGCTTGGGGCGCAGTGCTCGGCTGATGAGAGGTAACGAAGGAAACCGAATCATCAGACGATAAGCACAAGGGAGGGAACAGGCAGGGAGGGGGCCGCCTAAAGCTTCATGCTGATCATCTGCACTGAGTAAGGCTCAAGCTCGATAGTCATGTTCTTCTTAACCTTGATATTCTCCTTCACAGGAACGACTGGCTGCTTGTCGTAGTTGTTCTCATCGTCAAGCTTGCCTGAGAGAGTAGTCTTCACAGCGTTAGGCTTGATTGAGAAACGTGAGAGGTTGACAGTAGCAGTCTTCTTGTCGGCAGTATTGTTGGCTACCTTGACAAAGAGTTCACGAGTCTTTGTGTTGAGAATAACTGACTGACCGAGGAGATGGTTGTCGAACTCGTTCTCGCCATTAGCAAACTTGACGCAGTCGCCATAGAAGTAGTTACCTGAAGACTGTCCGAACATCTGCTGCACATAGTAGCTGCATGTGTAGAAAGGACGTTCATTGTCAAAGTAAATCAAATCTGGATTCCAGTTGGTGTTGTGCTTGTAAGCAAAGAGCGGTGCGTATGAAGTCATAGTCACAACATCAGCATTGCGCTCAACGTGCATCAGGTAGATAGCCTCTGCAAGTGCATCGCCCCACTGGTTCATCATTCCGTGACTGCGGTCCTGCACAGAATACTCTCCGAGATATACCTTTGTCTTACGGTTGCGAGGGTAGCTATCGTACTGACGAGAGTCGATGAACTGCTGACGTGGGTCATAGTAGTGCTCATCGATGATTGGGAGTCCTATTTCCTCTGCAAGCTTCCATGAGTTATCGTAGTCCGGGTTACCCTTGTGAGAGCCAGGGCCTGCAGTACCGACAATCACAATGTCAGGATACTTCTCCATCACCTTGTTGTACATATATTTGAAGCGCTCAGCGAACTCTGGAGTTATCTTCTCCTCATTGCCGATGCCAAGGTACTTCAAATTGAATGGCTTTGGATGTCCAGCTTCGGCACGAACCTTTCCCCACTTGGTAGTCACGTCGCCGTTAGCCCACTCGATGAGGTCGAGAGCATCCTGTACCCACTCGTCCATCTCGTCCATAGGCACTACCTCCTGCGCTTGGTTCTTCATGCCCCAACCGCCGTTAACTCCCTGGCAGCTTACTCCACAAGGAAGGATTGGCAATGGATGCATGCCCATGTCTTCGCATAACTGGAAGTACTCAAAGTAACCTACAGACATAGACTGGTTGTAACCCCAAGTGTTCTTGAGTGCCTTGCGTGTCTCCTTTGGTCCCACAGTAGTCTTCCAGCGGTATGTGTTCCAGAAACCATCACCGCCTCCGTGTACCACGCATCCTCCAGGGAAACGCATGAACTTAGGGTTGAGACCTTCGAGAGCCTCCGCAAGGTCCTTACGGATGCCATGTCCCTTGTAGGTGTCTTCTGGCATGAGTGATACCATATCGACGTCGAGTTCTCCCTTTTCGAGCATGAGAATCTGAAGGTTGGCGTTCTTGCAGTCTGCATTGGCAGTGAGGACGGCAGAGTACTTCTGCCACTCTGTGTCGTAAACGTTTATCGTAGCCTCAGCAAGTACTGCACGCTTGTCGCCCACAAGTACGATGCGGACAGGCTTTCCCTTGCCTGACACGTTACGCATGAATACGGAGAAGTCGTACTTTGCACCTGCCTTGATGTTCATTCCGTTATATCCGTCGTTTCTCATTCCTACTCCTGTCCAACCGTCATAGTCGTAGTAATGACCGATGCGCTCAGCGAAGATGCGCATGTATGTCGGATTGTTTGAGTGGATAGGAGACAGTGACTTGGCTGCTATGTATCCAGCTGAGTGTCCGGGGCGTTCAAAGCGCCAGCTTGTGCCAGGTCCCCATCCGTCACGGGCGGTTGGGCTATACTCGAACGAGCCGTTCTGCACTAAGTCTGCATTGAGTCCTCCGTCGGCTGCAAAGCTGATATCCTCGAAGAAGATACCGATGAGTTCGTCACTGATTGCCTTACCTCCCTGTGGAGCAGACATCTGCTTCTGTGCTGAGAGTGGCATTGATGTGGCAAGGGCTATTGCCAAGATTGAGTTTAGTCTTTTCATTACAAATTCAACTATTATATAATAAGTATTAGTATTGTATGTGCAAAATTAGTAAAACTAATTGAGTTAATGCCTCTTAATGAACGAAAATTTAGGATATTAACTGAAATATAGTTTTTAATCTAACTGCATGTCGTTTTATCGCACCAAGTGCGGACGAAGAAAAAACCAATAAAAACAAACAAAAACAAGTAATAAACAAAACTTTTTATCAGTAACTGATTATACGATTTGTTTCCAGTTATGAAGCAGACATATTTATCGCTGGAAGTAAAAATAAAAGGTTTTTATCTGTTTATACATGTTTTTATTGGTTTTTTCTTCGTCCGCACTTGGTGCGATAAATCAAGAGTCAATAGTCAATGCTGAATCTTGACTATTAACTCTTGATTCTTAATTCCCTAAAATGTCCTTGAGCTGATGTTTACCTGACCGCCCGGTGTCTTAGTAGCGTAGTAATAGACTCCGTAGCGGCAGCCCATGAAGAACTTCTGCCAGTTGAAGGTCATCTTGAAGTCGCCACCCATCTGCTTCCACTGCTTACCGTCAATGCAGTATCTGAATGTTGCAATGTCGGTGCGTGGTACGAAGTTGCCGTCTATTGCAATCTGGATGTTCTTGATCTTTGACTTAGGAATGGCAACGCGTCCCAACTCAGTGACCTTCACATCTGTCACTGCCTTGTTGCGTGGGTCAAGCTCGCAGACCTCATTGGTGAGTACGAGGAAGTACTTGCCTCCTTCACGCACAACCGACATCATTCCCGCATTGTCGCTGAACACGCAGAAACCTGCACGGTCACCGTCCTTCATCTTGCTGGCATCTATGCGCACAGTATCAGAGCAGGTAGGTGCCCACATGCGCCATGTCAACGTGTTGCGTGCAAGGAACATATTGTCATAGGTCTTGGTTGAGCGGAATGTATATGTATTGCCATTCTTAGTGTAAGCCTCCTTCAATGGGTTGTGGTTGAACTGGTAGTCCTTAGTCATAGTGATGCCACCCTCGAGTTTCATCTGCTGACCATACTTGCCAGTGTACTCGATGTCGTCCTCTGTCTCAAGTGTCATGGTCTCAGGCACACGGGCAGTGTAGCGGTAGTTGTCGATGCCATTGCCCTGCTCACGTATTACTTCGCCAATCATTGGCCATCCATCAACCCATGTACAAGGACTCAGTGTGAGAACACGTCCCACTCCTGCACGGTCCTGGAAGATTACTCCGTACCACTCTCCGTGCTTGCCATCTACGATAGTGCCTTGTCCAACAAATGGGAAGCCACCGAACTCGCTCTTGACAATCACCTTGCTCTCGTATGGACCCTCGATGTTGCGGCTACGGTAAGCTATCTCACAGCGACCTGTGTTTGGCCATGCTATGCAGAGGAGATAGTACATGCCATCGTGTTTGATTACGCGGCTTCCCTCGTGGAGACCCTGAGGGCGTCCGTGCAGCTCAAGCTTCTTGTGAACACCTCCCGGCTTCTCGGCTGTCAGGTCGGAGTTAAGCTCAACGAGAGTAATGTCGCCACTACCTGAGAACACATACACGCGGTCGTCATCATCGAAGAAGAGAGACGAGTCGTGGTAGGCAGGCAGACGGCTGTGCAGTTTCCATCCCTTTGCAGGGTCATCAGTCTTGAAGACCATTGACTTGTGAGGGTCATCATTGGCAACGAATAGAGCCCAGAATGTTCCCTTATGGTAACGTATGGAGGTTGCCCACTGACCACGACCATAGACAGTACCTTGTTCGAGGTCGTAGCGTGGAGTGTCATGTATCTCATCGAAGAGGTAGCTGACGGTTTCCCAGTTCACTAAGTCCTTGCTTCGCATGATAGGGCCGCCCGGAGTCATGTGCATGGTAGTCGTGACGAGGTAGTAGTAGTCGCCCACACGGATGATGTCCGGGTCAGGAGTGTCTGTCCACATCCAAGGGTTCTTCACTGTGACCGTCTTGTGAGCCTGACCGTCAGTAGTCTGTGCGTTGATGTTCAGTGGCTGCAATGTCATTGCTGCTATTGCTGCCAATCCTAATAGTCTGTTCATAATCTTTAGTGTTAGTTTAGTTCTGATTAGTTGTCGCAAAGATAATCATTCTACACGAAACTGACTATGCAAAAATGTATCATACTATTTTCAAAATGTAACAAAAGACACTGACCGATGCAACCAAGGCAAACTAACAGGTACAAGAGTTGCCGATAACAGATAATATTGCATCAATACTACGATATTGCCTTACATCAAATAGGCAGTCATTTTAGGAGAAAAGTGCAATTTTACCACGCTCGCAGCGATTTGTCCTTTTTACGCCCTATAGAAGAGCCAGTGGCTTTACAGTAGCAAAGCCAGTGGCTTCACAGTAGCAAACCCACTGGCTTTGCTACTGTGAAGCCAAATGGTCTTCTACTGCGTCAAAAACGTTATAAATATTATGACATTTGGTCACAGAGTACATATTTACCAATAGCATTATAGTATAAGGGTAAAAACAATGGCAATAATAAAGCCTCTCCACTGGGAAGTGGAGAGGCTTGTGATAAGCCCCTGCGCAAATACCTGACGAGCAGGATGGGGCTCATGGAGAGAGAAATTAACTAACGATTATTTCTTGAATAACATTGGTGCCATCTGATAAAGTGAGCGGCGCCATGTGAGGAACTCGTGAGCTGTTCCGTCAGAGATGTATGAAACGGCATTGTAGCCAGCAGCCTTGAGAGTCTCTGCTGCACTCTTAACACGGTCTGGTCCCTCCTTGCTACCGCAGCTGATGAAGATAAGCTTTGGAGCGTGGGCTGGTGTGAGTTCCTTTGGATCGTAAATACCACCTGAGAGGAGTCCGTAGTAGCCGAACACTTCAGGACGGGCAAGAGTGATGTTGTGTGTCTCCATACCACCCATAGAGAGTCCCGCCATTGCACGTGAGTACTTGTCAGTACGAGTGCGGAAGTGACTGTCAACGTAAGGCACGAGTTCGTCAACTAACACCTTCTCGAAGTCCTTATAGTTGAATGAGCCGATAGAGCCGAAGCGAGCCTCGTTTGTCATACCGTAAGTCATGACGATGATGAATGGCTCACACTTGCCGTCTGCAATAAGGTTGTCCATGATGAGGTTGGCATGACCCTGATTGCTCCATGCTGTCTCGTCCTCGCCCCATCCGTGCTGGAGATAGAGCACTGGGTACTTCTTCTTAGGGTTCTTGTCATACTCTGCTGGAGTGTAAACAAATGCACGACGCTCTGCGTTAGTACTTGGAGAGTGGAAGAGAATCTGCTGAACGTTGCCGTGTGGAACATTGCGCTCTGCATAGAATTCCTTATCATGAGCCGGTATCTCGATACCACTTTCCCAACGTACTGAACCGTAGTAGTTCTTTGCACCCGGGTCGTTGACAACACCTCCGTCGATAGTAAGGTGATAGTAGTGGAAGCCCTCATCCATTGGGCCGTCAGTAGTGCCAGTCCAGAAGCCGTCATCACCTTTGCGGAGGACAGTACCGCCACTACCGCCAAGACCGAGAGATACTATGACAGACTTTGCAGCTGGAGCTTCGACACGGAAGCGTGCATAACCCTGAGAGTTGACCTGTGGGTACTGCTGACCAGGCTGGTTGGTAGTACATGGCACGAAGTCTTCCTTTACCACAGCATTGTCAAGAGCAGCGTTGAAGTTCTTCACTACGCTATAGGCACGCTTAGCCTTGAGGTCCTTGTCGAAGAGAAGTGGATAGTTGTTTGTACCGAGCCAAGAGTCGCGGTCGCTGACGTTCCAGAAAGTAACGCACTTAACCACATCCTTATGCTTTCTGAGCACCTTGAACAACTGTGCGTACTGGTTCTCCTGAAGTGTCTTGATGTATGGCTTGATATCGATCTTGTCTCTGCGGAACTGGAGTTGTCCACCCATCTCCTCGTTGGCACGCACGTCAAGCTCAGTAATGTGGATGACCTTCACCAACTCAGAGTACTTCGTGATTGCAGCATCAACATCCTCTGGTGATGGACCGTAGATGTTGTAGTGTCCCTGCATACCGATACCGTCGATTGGTACTCCGGCGTCCTTCATCTTCTTAACCATGTTGTAGATGAGATCACGCTTGGCAGGAGTGGCTGCGTTATAGTCATTGTAGAAGAGAAGAGCGTTAGGGTCAGCCTCTCTTGCATACTCAAACGCCTTGGCAATGAACTCATCACCATAGTTCTTGAATAGTTCAGACTGGCGGTAAGGAGACGGATTAGGGTTCCAGCGGTTAGGCTGTGCGCTCTCTGCCATTGCCTCGTTAACCACGTCCCAGCAATATACGATGTCCTTGTAACGGTTTACTACCGTGTGGATGTGGTCACGCAAGCGAGCGTAGAACACTTCCTTTTTCACTGGCTTGCCCTTCTTATCGTACATCATCCAGTTGCAGAACTGTGAGTGCCATACGAGACAGTGTCCACGCAACTTGATCTTGTGCTCACGGCAGAAGTTGGCGATAGCATCAGCGTTCTCCCACTTCCACTCGTTCTCCGATGGGTGGAGCTCTCCTGACTTCATGTCGTTCTCAGCTGTGATGCTGTTGTAGTTGTCGAGGACAATCTTCACCTCGTCCGGGTTACCGATGTTGCGGCGGTTAACTGCAACTCCCACTGAGAAATAGTTCTTGTACGCATCCTTGAGTCCTCCCTGGTCCATGGCCTGAGGACGTCCGAATGGCTGTGCATTAGCACTACCGATTGCAAGTGATGCAAGTAAGAGAAAAGAACCAGCTATAGGTCTTTTCACAATGTCCTTAATTGCTTTCATCATTTAATTTTAAAGGTTCGTAAAATATTTTAATTGTATTGGTTTCTGTTTCGTTCGACAACTGCAAAAAAGATGAAAAGGACACTGGAATAATGAGGAATGAGTAATCAGGAATGAGGAATGAAATGTAGTAGAACTGATAATCATTCACAATTGTCTGCCATTCACTGATGGAACTATTCGTTAGTCATTGAGACACTGGTATCAATTTCTCATTACTAATTACTCATTACTAATTAACATAGTGGCAAATCAGAACGTCACCTTCTTTCCTCCCACAACGTAGATGCCCTGCTTAGGCTCTGTGACCTTACGTCCTGTGAGGTCGTAGATGTCACTTGATGCTGGAGCGTCGTCGTGTACGGCATCGATGCCCGTTGGAGTTGTGCCGTCGTCGCTGAGATAGATATCAACGACATAGACCTTCTGTGACTTCTCGCTTGCGAGTGCAACTATGTTGATGTTCGATGGGTCAATCTTTTCGCCATCCTCATTAACCATGTTGTTGAGGTCGATGACGTTATCCTTTGCAGTAATCTGGTACTTGAAAGGTTTCTTGCCCCACATTGACGTCGAGTCGTAGATGTGTAGCCAGAGCTTCTGGGTTGTAGTGCGAAGCATCTTCACTACAAGGTAGTTTGACGCTGACATGTCCCATGACTTAGGATAAACCCAGCCAACTAATCCATTGGCACCGAAGTTGAAGGTCTTGTAAGAGCTTGACTGCGTAACAGTGTTTGCTCCTGCCATTGAGACATTAAGCTGCTTGGTATCGAATGGGAATCCGTTCCACTGTACTGCCTCGTGTTCCTCCTTAGCATCCTCGTCACACTGTGCAAAGTAATCTTCCTGTCCGAGTCGCTCCGTAGTGAACCAGTCGATGTCAATATGACCGCCAGCCTCTATGGTAGAGTAATTGAAGAGGTAGTATCGCTGTCCGACGAAGAAGTCGAGAGTATAGTTCATGTTCATACTTACACCGAAGGTGCTGAACGTCGTTCCGTTGACACTATAAGCGTATGTACACTTGTTGGTGCCGAAGTTGGTAGTAGCACGCAAGTAGATGATGTCACTGTCAATCGCCTTGCCAGTCAGTTCCTGCTGAACGGTTATAATCTGACTGTCAAACTTGCAGAGCTGTGAGTAGAGCACCTTCTGTCCATTGACAACCTTGACGCCGATGAACGAATAAGGGTTTGACCAGACAGCGAGACCTGCAACGTCTCCCTCCTTCATTCCCGAAACGTCAATCTTTGCAAGACCGTAACCAGTCTTCATTGAGCCTGAAGCCGTTCCTGCGTAGTTATATCCCATTATGCGCTGTGTGAGTGAGCCTCGAGCCTTTGCTACGTTGTCAGTCACCGTGCAGGAGCTGAGTCGCATCCATCCTGGTCGCTGGGTGAGTGACCATGCAGTAGGCTGAGGGTTGTGGTTCCACTGCCACTGCTTTGCGAGCTTAGGTGAGGAGAACGCATCGTTGGTAGGCATGTATGTCCTGTAGTCTGCGTTCTGCACCGCATCGTCGTCCGATATGCGAGGCTTCTTGTATGCCTTACCGTTGCGGCTCACGTCTCGTCCCTTACCATCTACCTGATCACCTATGCGTGGCCATCCGTCCACCCACTTGACGGGTTCGAGATAAGGTACACGGCCGATGGCTCCTGCGTCCTTGAACATGATGCTCCACCATTCGCCGGTCGGTGTATCTACAAGTGCGCCCTGATGCACTGCATCGCCTTGGAAGAGCGTGTATGGTACTTCCTCGTAAGGGCCCATCGGGTCGGTACTGCGGTAGATTGTCTGTCCCTTCCAGTAGCCGCCTGTAGTTACAAAGAGGTAGTAGTAGTCACCGATGTGATACATGTGGCTTCCCTCATAACCGTCCTTGTTGAACACTACCTGTGTGCTGCTTATCTTACTGAACGTCCTTGCACTGAGCTTATTGATATAGATGTTGCCTATACCGCAAGCCACATAGACATATCCCTTGCCGTTCTCATCGACGTCAAATAGCCAGCCGGCATCGTAATAGTGCTCTGGCCAGTACTCCATAGTCCACTCCCCTTCCGGGTCTGAGGCGGAGAGCAGGATGTTGCGACCTGAGTCGTAGCCGTTCCTTCCGTAGCTGATGAAGTAGATGTAGAACTTGCCGTTGTAGTAGTTGAGCGATGATGCCCACATGCCCTGTGCGTAGTGAGAGCCTCCGTTCATCAGGTTGTAAGCGTCGTTGTTCTCAATTTGCGCGAGCGGGTTGGCACAGTATTCCCAGTTCACCAGGTCCTTGGACTTGAGCAGCGTTGCACCTGGGAAGTGATACATCGTGGTACTGACAAAGTAGTAGGTGTCCCCTACTCGGATGACATCGCAGTCAGGGAAGTCTCCATTGACTATCGGATTGACAAACGTTCCGTTTCCCTTGTCAGCAGTGTACTTGAAAGAGTACGACTGCGCTTTCACGCTTAATGCTGCCATGACCAATGTTGCAAGCAGCAGGACTTTTTTCTTAAACATGCTTTGTAGATAAAGATTAGTAATTGCTTGTATTTAATATATATGATATACGTTATTGAGAAACAACTGGCGTGTTACTTCACTCTCCACACATTGAGCGTGATGCCTCCTTGTGCACCGCCGAATGATGGTTCGCAGAGGAAGAGCGAGTTGTTCAACCATGCGTACTTACTGTCCATAGGTGCCTCGAACTTAGGTGCGCACTTGAAGTAGAACTGAGTCTTTCCCTGAGCATCCTTGCCGTTGTAAATTATTCCGCAGTTGCGTATGTGGATATTGACCCCATCGTCGGTTCGTATGCAGTAGATTGCCTCCAACTCTGTGCGTCCGCTCTGCTGGTCCTGCAACTGGTAGTCGGCGCCACCTTCGAGTACTTCACCTTTTATATTAGGACCCTCAAAGGTTCCTCCCGTGATAGGGATGATAAAGCGAGTACCCTTTGCAGTCTTGCCTACACTATACGCCTGACCGAGTTTCACCTTCAGAGTCATCACATATTCAGTTTCAGGTCCCTTGGGAGCCTGAGCCCACACCATCACTGTCGTGAGTATGAGAGCAAAAAGAAATATAGTTCGTTTCATATCTAATCAATAACAGACCCACCCTAACCCTCCCTATAGGGAGGGAGCTGAGTTGCAGTGGACCCACCCTAACCCTCCCTACAGGGAGGGAACTGGATAGACTGTTCGCTAATAGTTTCACTTATAACAGACCCACCATAACCCTCCCTACAGGGAGGGAACTGGATAGACTGTTCGCTAATAATTATATATATAATATGTATGACCTACCTCATCGTATGAGTAACCAAGTCCCCTCCCTATAGGGAGGGTTAGGGTGGGTCCGGTAACCAAGCCCCCTCCCTATAGGGAGGGCTGGGGTGGGTCCGTAGGTCATTGGATGATGGGTCTGCTTTACTTCCTCTTCCTTGCATCGTCGAAGTGCTTCACCATCTTAGCGAGGTTCTCAGGCGTGTACATATTGAAGCCATGACCACCTTTAGGTTCCTTCACGAAGCCGCAGTACTTGACTTTCCTCTCGACAAGAACGTTGTAGAGTTCCTCTCCCTGGCAGCAAGGCACAACGTTGTCCTGTGCACCGTGGAACACGAAGATAGGTACTGTGCCATCGGTGATGTAGTAGCAAGGTGAAAGGAGCTGGTACGCATTCTCATGTCCAGGATAAGCGAAGCCCATGAGAGCATCCTCGGGCTTGAATCCTTCCTTCTTCACTCCATCGCAGTCCATGTTCATAAGGTCAATCGGACCCGACCATTCGCAGCAGGCATCAACGAGGCTTGACTCCTTGGTGAACTTGCCAACAGTACCCTCGATGTCGTACTCTGCCTTCTCTCCCCACGCACTGTTAGTTGATGATACAGTCTTCACTCCGTTGGTTGCGGCGCAGAGCGAAGCGAGGTGTGCACCAGACGAGAAGCCTGAAGTGCCTATGAAGTTAGTGTCGAACTTATACTGCTTGGCGTTGCCTCGCACCCAGCGCACCACTGCCTTGATGTCATTGATCTGTGCTGGATACTTGGCGTCCTGACTGTTGCGGTGGTTTGGACACACAACTGCATAGCCGGCATCGAGCAGTGCAGCGCAGATGGTGTTGATATCTGCCATTCCCTTGCTGCTGTTACTGAACCATGCACTGCCGTATATATGGATGATGACTGGGTATGACTTGGCTTCCTTCTTAGGAAGATATACGTCAAGCGTGTGATAGCCAGCACCATCGTCAGCGTAGTTGATATCGGTAAACTTCTCAGAGAACTGTGCTGTGACGGCGCTCTGCTGGTTACCTCCGAAACCGAAGTTCTGTGCCTTAGCCCCTGTGGTCATAACTGCAAGGGCGATTGCGATTAAAGTCTTTTTCATTTTTTGATTAGTTTTTTATTGATGTTAGTTGATACGAATGTCATGAATGACACTCTATTGATTATGTATTTCTACACCTATTATATATATACACACCCATTCGTTGAATTGAGGACAGTTACTTCACTGTAACCACGACTGCCTTCAGTGGGCATGTGGACAGTTACTTCACTGTAACCTCGACCGTCTTCAGTGAGCTGCGGTCTGAGCTGTTACCGTAGAGTAGTTCGTATTTGCCCTGCTTGGTATATACGGTGTTAGTTGCCTCGTCAAACCACTCGAATGACTTGGCGTTGAGCGTCACAACTGCGTCGGCACTCTGTCCTGCCTTGACGTCAACTCGTGCAAAACCGCGGAGCTGCATCACTGGTCCCTGTGGGTCCTGTGGATTGCGTACATACACCTGAACGACCTCGGTACCATCCACCTTTCCGGTGTTCTGTACAGGAACGGTCAGCTTGATAGTACCGTTGCCGTCAGCCTTGATACTATGTGATGACAACTTTGCAGTGCCTATATTAAATAAGGTGTAACTGAGTCCGTAACCGAATGGGAACAGTGGCTTGTCCGTCATGTAACGGTATGTGCGACCTTTCATGCTATAGTCCTCAAAGTCGCCGAGCTGTGAAGAGTTCCTGTAGAACGTAACTGGGAGCTTGCCCGATGGGTTGTACTTTCCGTAGAGCACCTCAGCTACTGCCTGACCGCCTCGCATACCAGGATACCACGCCTGGAGTATTGCATCGCAGCTCTGTGTCTCAGGTTCGAGTGCAACGGCTGAGCCCGAGCAGTTGACATAGATGACAGTTTTGCCTGCATCCTTGAGTGCCTTGAGGAAGTTGCGCTGAACAGCTGGAAGCTCGATGTGTGTGCGGTCGCCTCCCTTGAAGCCGTCAATAGCGACCGGCATCTCCTCGCCCTCAAGCGATGGTGCGATACCACCTACGAACACGACCTTGTTGATACCGTTGAGCTTATTGATGATTGCCTGATAGTCGATTGGAGACTCAGTACCGATGTTAATCTTCATGCTTGCAGCGTAAGTCGGTATGTGACTGAATCGCACTTCGATTCGGTACTCCTTGCCAGCCTCCACCCTGATAGGCGTGCGCGTCGGCGTAACTCTCCACGTGTGGTGCTGCACCTTCTTCTCGCCATTGACATAAACTTCGAAGTGGCTCACAGACTCTACATTCACTACGACTTCGCCAGTTATCTTTGGTTTAAGCACCGTCTCATATTTTGCACTGAAATTAGTCAGGTTCACGCCCGGCGCAAACTGATAGTTGCCAGCCGTGGTCTTCATGAACGGTTTGGTGTAGTACTCAGTAGCGACTGGCTTGCCAGTTGACTGCGTGTTGTTCCAGAACGTACCCTTGATTCCCTTCTTACCTTCGAAGGAGAGGTCGCCGAACAGGTCAGTCACCACACGGTCATCTGTGAGGTCACAGCCTGCATAATAGACCACGTTCCGGTTGATAGCACGTATGCCATCGAGTATGGTAGTGGTTGTCGTTGGGGTACCGTTATAGTTACCCCATAGCATTGTCTTTTCGTTGGCGTTAGGACCCAGTACGGCAATCTTCTCACCCTTAGTGAGCGGCAGAACCGAGTTCCTGTTCTGGAGCAGAGTCATTGTCTGTCGCGCCATCTCGAGCGCGATATTGACATGCTCCTTGCTCTCCAGTACACTGGCTGGTATCTTTGACCACTCCACCACTTCGGGTGAGTCCATCTCACCGAGGTCAAACCTACCTTCGAGCAGGCGGATGACGTGCTTGTCAACCTCGCTCTCCTTAATTAAGTCGCGGCGCACAGACTCCGGGATGCTCTTGTATGCATAGTTATATCCGCACTCCACGTCAGTTCCTGCGAGGGCAGCACGTGCCGATGAGTGGACAGCGTCGGTAGCTGTCTTGTGTGTCTCATGTATGTCAGACACGGCACTGCAGTCACTTACGACGAGGTACTTGAATCCCCACTCATTGCGAAGGATGTCCTGTAGCAGACGAGTGCTGCTGCAACATGGTTCGTCATCGAGTCTCTGGTATGCGCACATCACCTCTCTCACTTTGGCATCCTGCACGAGTACCTTGAACGCCGGGAGGTAAGTCTCCCAGAGGTCACGCGCTGTCACGTTGGTCAGGTTAGCGGTGTGTCGGCTCCACTCGGGACCGCTGTGCACTGCATAGTGCTTGGCACATGCCCAGAGCTTCCTGTACTTGCTCTGCTCAGGACCCTGCAAGCCGCTAACTACTGCCGAACCGAGTACTCCGGTGAGATACGGGTCCTCGCCGTACGTCTCCTGACCACGTCCCCAACGAGGGTCACGGAAGATGTTCACGTTAGGAGTCCACACGGAGAGAGCATGGAATCGTGTCACATCACTGCCACTCGCCATGAGCTGGTTCCACTTGGCACGCGCCTCGGTGCTGGTTGCATCGAAGACCTTCCACACCATCTGTGGGTTGAAGGATGCAGCCATGCCGATAGGCTCCGGGAAGTTAGTCACGTTTCCCATGTTAGCTACTCCGTGGAGAGCCTCGCTCCACCACTGGAATCGCTTGATACCTAATCGTGGGATGGCAGGTGAGTCGTCGAGCATCAGCTGCGCCTTTTCCTCAAGAGTCAGTCGGCTACAGAGGTCCACTGCCCTCTCGTGTGCCGAGAGAGCCGTATTCTGGTAAGGCAACTGCGCATGGACAGTTACACATGTCATCGCTCCTGCAATGAGTGATAGTATGATTGTACGTTTCATATCGTATAGGTTTAGTATTGTCTCCGTCACACGGAGCAGTCAGATAGCCGCCCGCCGCATAACTGGAGACCGCATTGTATAAGGCTTAGTTTCCTTAGTGCAAAGAAACAACATTTCGCCTTTACTCACTTGTCGAAATGTAACACATAGTTTAGCGAATGTTCCATGTACTTTGATACTACACACTTGTACGATTGTGTTACAAATGCTAAAGTAACATACAACAAAAAACTGACGCTCCGCCGAACTATTGTCTGCGGAGCGTCAGTACTGATTGATACGATGTAATACAACGGCAACCTGTGCCGCTTTGCCATAGTTAGTCAACAGAAGCGTTAGTTCTCAACGCACGACCTGCTGAACGGAGACGAGCATCAGCATCGCCCTCTTCGTTGTCATCTGCCTGACCTGTCGGTATAGTCTGTGTTGAACTTTGAAGAAGAGAAGCACGAACACTTGTCCTGCGCACCTCGCTACGAGGCGACTGATAATCTTTCAATTTCATAATCGTTGTTTAACCTATATTATTCATATACGCTGGCAAAGATACTAATTAATGAATTATCAGCAAAGGAATGGAAAGAGAAATAATAGAGAAAAGTTTCAAAACCAGTTGAGCAATTGAATGGAACCGAACGGCCGCCCCCTTCGGGGGTCGGGGGGCCTCGGTTGCACAGAAAACGCACCACCTTCACAGGTGGTGCGTTGAAAACTCCATATATTAACTATTACTGGCTGCCAAAACTGAATAAACACGCAATGTCTATACAGTTGAAAAAAGACATGGCTGCCATTAAGCGTAAATAGTTAGCTATATACAAATCAATCTATTGAAAAGTTAACAGCCACTTTCACAAGCAGCTGACTAACAAGAAAAACTTTACTTGTAATTTATCTTACTTGTTGTATGTTGAAAGCACGCAAATGTGCTAACGTCTAATATGTGTCATCATTAAGCACCCCTTTCACAAGCAGTGCAAAACAACTTTGTTGTAACACATTCTACTCTTATTTATGTATATTTGCCAATATTTAAATTCTAACTAAGATGTGTTAATGAGACCTGTTGAAGGTCGTCATCAGAATCCGTCGCCTCCTTCAGGCGGAGTAACTGCGCCGCCTCCTCCCGGCTCGTTAGGATTAGGCTCGACGATATCTTCTTCTACGACGGCTCCTGACTTTTCATCGACTTTCTGCCAACTTACGTTTCTGGCAAACTGTTCGCTGAACTTAGGATGAACCGTAGCGGCAATCCTGCTCTTGCCATTCGATGCGTTGAGCATCTTTGCAGTGGCAGCCTCGAGCACATTGCCATTGTCGTCCACCGAATCCTTCACTGAGAGCACGAGGTTAGGATAGAGAGTAAGGAAGTCCTTTCCTACCTGAACCCTGTGGCCCTTGATAAGGTTACTCACTACAGCGTCAAAGAACAGCGTTGCCGCTGTCATCATTATCGGCTGTTCGATGCTTGTATTCTTACAAGCTTCAGCACATAACTCTTCAAAAGTGATTGTACTGTAAGGCATCGGTACAGCGTAAAAGCTGTGTCTGCCCATGCGCGTGTTTTCCCTCGCGCAATACTTTACCTTTGCCATAAGCTATAAATAGTTATTAAACAAGGTAAAATCAAAACGATACCAGAGTAACACAATACTGCCTGATGGTTCTTCCTTACATATTGTTCAGGGTAAGAAACTGGTTATACGGGAGTATATTATCAGTGGCAACATCTTTATGCCTCTCATTGGGCAGGCATTTGTTGCTCATCGTCGTTCTATGGCAAAAGTACTGTGAAAGTTTTACATGACCAAATTATTTACAACTTTTTTTCATAACTAATAAGAAAAAACTTTTTCAGTTGTGTCAAGACACCATCTTTCATTAGTCGCACTAATGGTTACACCTTATTTATATATATAGCACTCAGCAGGCTGAATGACACACATCAAATTGTACGCACATATTGAACATCGTTAATTTGCGCTTAAAAAATCAGTTTTTCGGCGCTTTAACGGATAACTATCTACCGCTTTAACGGATAACTATGCACCGCTTCGATGAATAGTTATCCACCGAAGCGGTAGATAACTATGCGTTAAAGCGTGCACTTTTGAGCCATAAAAGTGATGAATAATTATGTAAAAAGGAAATGAAAAATTAAGGAAAGAAATCACGAGCAATTATCATACATATTGAACAATAGTGAACAGATATATTCACATTGTACTGAACAAAAACAAACATATCAACTAATGAAGAAAAAAATCATCAACAGACAACACAAACAACATAAAACGAAAAGCACCGAGGACAGAGAATAATAAATTCTCTGTGTCCTCAGTGCAATCTGTGTTTTAATATCTATTGAGCAACAGAACAAAACCGAATTGATGTCCCCTTCGTGGGATAGCGGGCTTCAGCTCATGTCCGAACGGCCGCCCCCTTCGGGGGTCGGGGTGCTTGTCTTCTTTGGGTCGGGGGGCTCCCCTTCTTTGAGTTAGGGGGCTTCTGTTTATAGCGTAATTGATATGCGCTTTCCTTCGTAGCTGATTGGGAATGACTTTCCACCGTTAACGCTAAGGTAGAACCAGCGCTTTTCCTTCATGCCCTTGTACTGACCTTTGCGAGTGCCGATAGTTAATTTACGGGTTGATTCGTCCCATGAGATAGGAATCTCGCTGAATGAACCGTGCTCGTAGGCATAACCGTCACCCTCGTCCTCGTATAGGAGGAAGGTGGCATCGTGACCTGTGTAGATGTTGAGTGTCACGTCCTTGTCGAGCTGTGCGGCAGAGTACTCAGTGCAAGGAGCGGTAGGAACGATGCTGCCTGCACGTACATAGAGAGGGAGCTCACCGATGGTGAAGTGGCTGTCGATGGTCTGTCCACCAGCGTATCGCTTGCCAGTCCAGTAGTCAATCCATTCGGCACCCTTTGGGAGGTAGATGCGCTTGGAAGTGACGGAAGGTTCAGTCACAGGACTGACGAGGAAGGCAGGTCCGTACATGTACTCGTCCTTGATGTCAAGTACCTTTGCGTCGTCGGCAAAGTCGAAGGCGAGCATACGAGCCATTGTGTAGTCATGCTGTGTGGTCCATCCCGCCATGCTGTAAGAGTATGGGATAAGCTCATAACGGAGAGTTATCATGCGGAGTATCGCATCGTAGAAAGGCGTTCCTGGTTCCCCAAAGCGCCATATCTCACGAGGAGTGTCTGAGCCGTGGCTGCGTAGCATAGGAAGGAAGGTGCCCCATTGGAACATTCGTGTGTAGTACTCACGGTACGCCGGGTCGCTCGCCCCTTGTGGGAACTCGCCCTTGTAGAACCACTGGCCTCCGCCCTTAGTGAAGAAGGAGCCCACATCCACGGTCCAGTACGGACAGCCTGTAGCCATGAAGTTGAGGCCTGCTGGTACTTGCTGGCGGAACGACTCCCACGAAGCGTGAGTGTCGCCGTTCCATGTTATCGTTGCGTAGCGCTGTTGTCCGGCGTAGCTGGAGCGAGTGAGGTTGAGTACTCGCTTGCTGCTGAGCTGTGGGTCGGTGACCTGTCGCTGGTTCTCGTAGATGCCCATTGCATGATAGAGGGAGTAGAGACTGCTTCGCTCCGCGCCGAGAGCGTCAGAGAGCACGTCGCGGTTACGGTTCCACCGCTCCTCGTGACTGTCCCAGCCATACTGTCCGAGACCCCACGTCCAATCGCCGTCCAACGGTTCGGAGCAATCACACCACCATGCGTCGAAGCCCTTGGAGAAGAACTCACGCATGGCGTAGCCCCAATAGTAGCGACGCGCCTCGCTACTGAACGCATCATAGACGTCGTGTTCGAGCATGAAGCCGCGTGACTTGAAGTCGTCAGCCTGTGGGCAGTACTGAGGGTTAGGCCAGATACTTACCATGAGCTTTGCGTTCATACTGTGTACCGAGTCAGCCATAGCACGAGGGTCTGGGTAATACTTGCTGTCCATCTTCATGTAGCCCCATCCATGTGGCCAGTAGTTCCAGTCCTGCACTATCATGTCGATAGGTACATGACGGCGGCGGTACTCAGCGAGAGTGCCGAGCAGGTCTGCCTGACTCACGTATCGCTCCTTTGACTGTATGTAGCCGAACATATAGCGAGGCATCATCGGGCACTGTCCCGTGAGGTGGCGGTAACCGGCAACTACCTTGTCGAGAGTCTCTCCCTTGATGAAGTAGTAGTCGAGCACTTTGGCTGCTTCCATCTCCACGTAATCGTCCTGCATCTTCATAGCGCATCCTGCATCGAAGAGCAAACCGTAACCACGAGTGGAGTTCAGTACCGGAATCATTGCCTTGAGATTGTGCTGTGTGAGGTACATAGTCTTGCCGCGAAGGTTCATGTAGTCTTCCATGTGGGAGCCGAGTCCGTAGAGAGCCTCATCGTCGTGCCACTGGAAGTGGACGCGGTACTTAGTGCTCGTGCCGATGGTGTCGCGGCGGAGCACATCCTTGACTGTCACCTTACCATTGGCTGTCTCCACCATGTGCGCCGACTTGTCGTCGTATATCACACGCTCCTGAACCACAGGTTCAGATTCATGCGGACGCTCGCTGCGCTCTGAGAGGAGCGTAACGCCTGACTTGCGGTCGATGAACGAGAGAGCGCCAGTGCCTTCAGCTATCTTCACGATAAGACTCTTACTCTTGAGTGTCTTACCAAGTTGGTTATAAAACTTCAAGTCAGAAGTAGTGATGAGTATAGGCTCATCGTTGACTACGCACACGCCTGTATTGTTGCTGAACTCCGTTCTGTCGTCACCTTTGAAGTACCTGACGCGTACGATGTCGTCCGTCACGAAGTTGACAACAACCCAGCCGTCACGTGACCTGAACTTGTGTGATTGTGCTGTCATGGTTTGTGCCACCAAGCACAGCAATGATATGAATAGATATTTCTTCATGTTTTATTTCTGTATTATTGTGCGCAACGTGCGCCAATTGGAAAAACAAAAGAAAACATAGGAAAACAAAAGAAAACACTCGTTTTGAATCCCTATGTTTTCGTATTGTAAACAGTCCTTGATGAGTATTGAGCAGCTGAAACAACACAGCATCTATTACTCATTACACACTACTAATTACTCATTACAGTATTAGTCACCCTCCCCCTTGTGGGGAGGGAGGGGAGGGGGCCGTTTCTTTACTTTAAGAGACTGTTGCTCTCAACTGTCCATCCCTTGCGCTTACCAAGACCGTTCTTCTTGCCGACGAACATCTTAGCGGCTTCCTTGTCAGCTTTGAGTTGCCAGTCGAGCCAGGCAACAGCAGGAATGCTGAACTCTCCACCGTGAGCATCGCCGTAAGTACCACCGTGTCCCACCGGATAGTTGGCTACCACTGCAGGTACGTGCTTGATGCGCTTGAAGTCGTCCATACCATTGCCGTAGGCTATGTCGCTCTCACCACCAAGCATGTAGAACACAGGACAGTGTATCTCCTCAAGTTTGCTCTTGGCTGGCATAGGCATACCAGGCATCGGATTGCCAGTGTTGTCAAAGAGTCCGCTGTTGCAAATCATCAAAGCGGTGATGCGTGGGTCAGCGCAGTTGTAGAGAGTCTGGAGTCCGCCGCATGACATACCAGACGCGCAGATGGCTTTAGTGTTGACCTTGCCGTAGAGTGGACTGTTCCTGTCCTCGTTCTGAGCTATCGCCCAGTCCATCGACTCAATCTGCTGCTGTGTGGTTGACATTGCACCACGATATGGCTTTCCGTCCTTTGGCATGTAGCCGGTTGCTATGACGAGGTAGCCGTGTGAAGCTATCTCGTTGAGGAACTTATAGTGCTCCCAAGGTGAGTTGGTGCACGCACCGTTGCCCCAGACGAGTACTGGGAGCGGGTTCTTCTTTCCGAATGGAGTCAGGTCCTGAGGAACGAAGACCGTGTGAGCCTCAAACCCATCGTACTCCTGCATCACAGCTTTGTACTTGCCTGTTCCTCCGTCCTCTATGGTCACGGTGCAAGTTGCCTCGCCATTCCTGAGTAGTGACATCTGCCACCAGTCGAAGTTGAAGAGGTTCTTCTTCTGCAGTTGCGTGCCCTTGAACACCAAGTAGAGGTCGTGCTTGCCGCTCACTGGTTCGAGAGCTGTGGAGAACTCACGGTACTTGAACTGTGTATTGGTGATTGAAAGCTTGCCCAACAGACGACCGTCCACGTTGTCAATATGAATCTCAATTGCGCCTCCCTCAAGGAGCGTTGAGCATGAAGCAGTGAACTTAATCTTCTCCTTGCTGTTACCGAAGTCAACGCCTCGCAGTTTGATGAACTCTCCGTCGTCGATGTTGGTCACGAAGAGAGTTGGGTTCCAAGGCCCTGACGGGTTCTCCCGAGTCGTGCGGAGACCGTAGCCCCAAGCCATTGTCTCGGCTTCGACGCGACGGAACGGATTGAAGGAGCCAACCTGTCCCAACTTACAGTGGAGGAAGTAAGGCAGTTCCTGAATGGTTCCGTCCTCGTTGTATGTCATTTCGGCAGCCGATACACTGCGCTGCTCGGCGTGTGCTGATGTCTCAAGTCGATATACGTCGTAGTTGAGACCGAAGCAGTACGACTTACCCTTGAAGTCGATAATACCAGGGTGGTTGCCTCGTGTCTGAGGAGTGTGGTTCATGATGTGTCCCTTGTACTCCCAAGGACCAGTTGGCTTGTCGCTCATGGCGTACCCGATACCCTCCGGGCAGCAGGTAGAAGCGAAAGCCATGTAGTACTTCTTCTGGCCTTTGCCGTTAACTCTGCCCCAGAACCACGGGCCCTCCTGATAGTCCTTGATCTTAGGGTGCTCCACGATGTCTCCTGAGTAGGATATCATGTCCTCGTTCAGTTTGACCATGTACAGGTTAGGATTACCCCAGTACATGTATGCCTGTCCATCGTCGTCAATCCACACAGTTGGGTCGATGTCGTACCAGTGCTGCTTCTGCCACACAAGTGGCTTACCGAGCGGATCGCGGAACGGTCCGAAAGGGGAATCAGCCACAAGTACGCCGATGCCGTTGCCGTGTATCGGACAGTACATGTACCACTTACCGTTGCGTTCGATGACCTGTTCAGCCCAGGCTCCGTTGTTACCTTTGTACCACTTGAAGTCCCGCAGCGAAGCGACCGCTCCGTGGTCTTCCCAGTTCACCATGTCAGTTGAGGTGTAAAGCAGCCAGTCCTTCATCATGAACCCGCCGGCACCTTCCTCGTCATGCGTTGTGTAGAGATACACCGTGTCGCCGTGAACGTAAGGCGCAGGGTCTGCCGTGTACTTAGTCTGAACGATTGGCAGGTTCAGGTTTTGAGCATTGACAGTTGAGAACACGCTCACTGCCAAGCAGAGTCCGAATAAATGTTTCATTTGTTGTTGATTAGTATAAATGTTAGTTTGGTATCTTGTTTTCAATAGCAGAGCAAAAGAACTCACAGTATTGACTTAACAGCAAAATAAAGAGACAAGGCTTAACAGCACTCGTCTCCTTACGCTTTGCTTGTGTACTGTATAGCTTTTTCTATTTAGTTATGCTTATCTTCTTTCCTCCCTTGATATACACTCCGCACGATGGCTGGACAACCTTGCGCCCTGTAACGTCATAGATGGCGACATCCTTCTCGATGTCCGTCATGTTGATGCGCTGAATGGCGGTTTCGTCCGCAGTATTGAACTTCCACCAATCAAAGTTGAAGAGCGTTGTGGCATCCTTCTGCACAGTGCCTGAGAATGTAAAGAAGATGTCCTTCACTCCCGTTATATTGCGCGAGAGCTCAATAGTTTTCTCTTCCCACACATCGTCGCCACCCGTAGAACCGAAGCGCACCGAACCGATGGTCGTTCCTGTCTTTGAACCATAGCGCACAGAAAGTGACACATTGTTGGTGCTTCCCTTTGCCACCCGCACCGTCAGGCTCTTGGGAGCCACTTCGCCGAAGTCCACATTCCTCACCTTAATATAATCTCCAGAATGGATGTCCGTCACGTACACACCCGTTGACTCGTCCCCTACCACAGATATGCCATCTGCAGTATTGATGGTTTCCGCCTGCTGACGGAGGAACGGATCGAGAGTGCACAGAGGAGCGACTCCAGACTTAGTTGCACGTACTGGTTTGATGGTACCGTCCTCGTTGAACGTCAACTCGTTGACAGCCATACTGCGGTTGAACCCGCCACCGCCTTTAGCCCACGCTGTGTGGTAGAACAGGTAGTCCTTACCCTTGTACTTCACCATTCCACTATGATTAGTAAAGGAGCCCGTATTGTTGTCCTGCGACATCACAATACCCTTGTACTCCCACGGTCCGGTAGGCGACTTACTCATGGAGTACGAGATGTGCTCAGGCACTCCACCTGCCGCATAAAGCAGGTAATAGTTATCACCACGCTTGTCGAGCCACGGACCTTCCTCATAACAGTCAGTACCGTCTATGTACTCCTTGCCACTATCATCCTTCTTCTTCACACCTCCGAACGCTTCCCTGGTCAGTTCAACCTTGACTGGCCTCTGACTTGTAATCATTCGAGGACCAAGTATTGCATAGTAAAGCTTGTTATTGCCGAAGTAGAGATACGCCTTATCGTCGTCATCTATGAACACAGTTGGGTCTATGTCTCCTCCCTCGTTAAGAGATATGAGGTGAGTCCCCTTTGCATCCTTGAAGGGACCAGCAGGACTCTGGCTCACTCCCACACCAATGAAGTGACGCCAGTCATTTGGCTTGCTCATGCACATGTACCAGTAGTACCTATCGCCTTTCCGTACACACTGGCTTGCCCAGCAAGTTCCCTCTCTGCCCCACCTGAACGCAGTGCGAGGCATCGCACAACCATGATCCGTCCAGTTGACCATATCAACCGTAGAGTACACTCGGTAGCGATCCATGTAGTAGAAGTCGTGCACACCGCTTACGTTCATATCTTCATCGCAATAGACGTACAAGCTGTCGTTGCCTTCGTACACAACTGGTGCGGGGTCGGCAGTAAAACAATGTGACACAATTGGATTCTGCGCCAAGGCAGGAAGTGCCACAACTGTCAATGCAAGACAAATCAAACTGTGTTTCATAACATTAAAATGCTAAATTAGAGAATGCTCTAAACTCATCATTATATACGACAACAACGAAGCCGCCACGCGCCTTACAACGAACAGTTGACGGAGCGTAAGTTGCATCATGATAGAGTCGCAAGTCCCAAGGCTTAGCCTTGTCCAGTCCATCAGTGAATAAATAGACATTTTCCTTCTTACCCTCTATCATATTGAGACCCGTTGTCATCTCCCGTTCCTCATCGCTTCCATTGATACCTGCAATGTACCAGCGGTTTCCCTTACGACGTGCCATGACCACATAGTCACCAGGATAACCGTCAATAAAGCGAGTCTCATCCCATGCAGAAGGTAGAGTACCGAGGTAAGCCTTAACTGGAGAAGGCTGCGAGAGGAAACTCTCAGGGCGGTCAGCAAGGTGCTGCACACCTGACTCAAAGAGTGCTGTGAGTGCAAGCTCATGAGCGTGAGTCGTGATATGTGGATGCTGCGAATCAGTGAACGCGCAAGGAGTATAGTCCATTGAGGCAACAACGTTACGAGTAAACGGAAGAGTAGCGTTGTGACGCGCAGCCTTAGTAGTGAACGTAGGCACGTTGTTGTACCACTCCGCGCCGTACACAGCTTCTGTACTAACGAGGTTAGGGTACGTACGCTGCCATCCGCGTGGTAGTGTAGCACCGTGGAAGTTAACGAGGATGTGATGCTTCGCTGCACTTTCGAGCAACTCGATCATGTACTGCATGTTCTTCTGGTTGTCACCTGAGAAGAAGTCAATCTTCACACCTTTGACACCAATCTTCTCGCACCAGGCGAACTCCTTCTCCCTATCTTCCGGCTTATTGAGTCGGAACTTAGGACCGGGAGCACCATTAATCCATCCCACAGACGAGTTGTACCAGATAATCGGATCGATCTTGTGCTGTACAGCGTAGCGTACTGCATCCTCTATCGTCTTGCCGTCCTTCATCTCATCCCATTCGGCATCAATTAGGACGTAAGGAAGATGCAACTCTACAGCCATGTCTATATAACTCTTTATGATGTTGTAGTCATTTGAGCCGTGATTGTATGCCCAATACACCCATGAAGCGACTCCCGGTTTTACCCACGAAGCATCGCCAATACGGTTTGCAGGGGCAACGTCATTGACGAGCGTTGACTCAACAACTGTCTTCTTGCTGCCTATGATACTAACGTGCCAAGGTGACTGCTTGCACTCAACCTCATTCTGGTCAGGTACAACACGGAACACTCCCCTACTATCTGCCGAATAGAGGCATGACGAACTGTTGTACTTCTCGATAGCTGACTCCGTGATGAGTACAAACACATCATCGTTGTACTCGAAAAGTGAAGGGTAAGCCCAACGCTTACCAGTACCCTCTTCTGCGTTCAGGTCATAAAAGAACTCGTATGGTTCTGTCCACTTCTGCAACCAGCTGTTCTTTGCCGAACTCATGTCGAGTGTCACGTCCTTGATGTCTCCACCTACAGTGCGCCACGCCACACCGTCATTATACGCTCTTACGACCAGTGTCTTGCCGTCCGTCATCTTGTACTGAGCCTCATTGCAAGTATTCTCACAGTGGCTGCGCTTTCCAATGCGCATGTCGTACACGTCATGTTGCTCACGAGATGCGAATGCCTTCTTACCCTTGACATTAATGTTTACCTTATAAAGAGGCTTGTCTGCGTAGTTCACTACGAGACCTTCCTTATTTATCGCCTCCACATTCAATTTACCATCAGGAGACTTCTGGGCAAATACATTTGCTGCGCCCAGCAGCAGCGTCGTAAAGATTAGATACTTGTTCATAGATTCATAAAGTTATCCCTATTTACACATTATTATATATAATGTATTCTACATTATTATATTATGTATTCTACATTACTATATTATGTATTCCACATTACTATATTATGTATTCCACATTACTATATTATGTATTCTACATTATTATATACAATGTTTAAGGGATATATATGGTTAAAAATAATGTTACTTCGTTTTGATTACGGTCAGACGTTCCAAAATGCGAGATTAACTGTCATCTGCCACTTAAAGTTGGCACACGGCAAAGTTACGAAAAACATACGACACACAAAGCCGATTTAACTAACAATCTTCTCAACACTTCATTCCTGACAACTTATTCATTCCATTATGCGCCAGAACTGCCACTGACTATTTTTATAAAAAAAAGACTTGCAGTCATCACTGAGAGCAAGCCTTTTTGTTGATGGAGACAAGTCTCTCCATACGACATTATCCCAAAATATCTTTTCCAACTTAACCTATCAATAAATCTCATTAACTTAAATCGACTAACGATTCAGTCACCATTATACTAACTTAATTTATCTCTATACTAACAAAAAAATTATTCTAAAAAAATAACCTAATAAATAAAATCCACTAACTGCCAAAATACAACCGAAATCTCTTCGTCTGTGTTTGACGCTGCAAAGATATTGACACTATCACAAAACCACTTTCTTGTAGGTATCAAATATTTTTAAATTTGTTATCTCGAAGCATTTTTAGCACGCATGTAACAAATGAGAAAACAATGTTAACATTTGCAAAACACTTAATATATATAAAGGTATAACTTTGCACTACCAAATCAAAACTGGCAAACAACTAAACTTTATTTAACTATACGTAATCTTATATGAAGAAAGTTTTACTATCGCTATTTTTAGCACAAATCGCATTTAACTCTGCCTTTGCACAGTTAGCTCCAGGCATTCATGTGGATGGTAACAACCTAAAGGATGATGCTGGCAACATCGTTGTGCTTCACGGCTACATGGACACTCCAAGTCCATATTTTAACAGTAATAGATGGGGAGTAAAAGAAGGATGGGGGTACATTGACCCTAACAGTTCTTCTTATGGTGCAACGAATATTAAGCAATGTATCAACTATTTCAAGGCACTCTTCTACGCAACAACTCTTCCTGAAAAGGGAACAAATTGCAACATCTTCCGTCTCCACCTTGACCCATGTTGGACAAACAACAATAACGTCAACAGAGCTGGATTTACACAGAGAAAAAACGAAAAGGATGAATTGAAAACATACGATCCACAGGGAACAGAAGTTGGTGGTGAGTCAGATACTCACCATTTCGACAAGTCTCGTCTTAAAAAACATCTGGAAAAAGTATATGTACCAATTGCACTTGAGGCAATGAAGCGTGGAATGCACGTCATCATGCGTCCACCTGGAGTATGTCCTGGCGACATCTATGTTGACGGAGACTACCAGCAGTACCTCCTTACAGTATGGGACATTGTGACACAGAATGATACTGTACTCAAATACAAAAAGCATATCAGTATAGAGCTTGCAAACGAGCCTGTACGCATCAAACTTGCAAACAGACAGGAATCAGAAACCGCACCACGTGACTTCTTCCAGCCAATCATCGACAAGATACGTGAGAACGGATTCAAAGGTATTATTTGGGTTCCAGGTACAGGATGGCAGGCAAACTATGCTGCATACGCTAAGTTTCCAGTAAAAGACCCACTCCACAACCTTGGCTTTGCTGTTCACGACTACGAAGGATGGTACGGAACATCTGATAATTCCTACAATAGCGACAATGCGATCAAACAGTTCGGCAATCAGGTTCCTGTTGTGCGCACAAACCCAATCGTAATCACAGAGGTTGACTGGAGTCCAAAGAAGCCTGGTACTGGACATTATGATGAACATGGAAAATGGGTTGAGGCCAACTACGGTACTTGGGCTACTGGTAGCACGTCAAAGTGGGGTAAGGCTTACAAGGCAACACTTGATTACTACAAGAACATCTCAATGACACTCTCTGGTACTGACACTTACCTTGACTGGGCGTCATACTCACCAAAGCCAAGTCTCACAAACTACAAGGAACCTGCTATTGAGAAATTAAACATCAAGCCTGCATTCCCAGGGATAGAAGAGGCATGTGGTGAAGCTTGTTGGAAGTGGTACGCAGAATACGCAAAGGAGAACTACCCATCAACTGAGCGCTACCAACAATTCGATGTACCAACAAACCCGGTTGCACTTACACAGGAATGGGTCAACCCAACACTTCTTTACGACAACACATTCACACAAAAAGCAGATTATACAATAGTCAGCTTAAAGGAGAACGGAGCCGTTGGATTTAGATACGAAGATCCTCTCGACATTTCAGGATATAAATATCTTATCCTCAATCTCTATCGCACTCCATCAACAATTGCAAAGGAATATCTTCGCATCTCAGACACTCACGATTTCTGGGGTGACTATGCAGAGATTGAGATTAAAAACAAGAACACGAAGATTGAACTGGAGAATCTCAAGACAGTAGACGGCAAGGAACTTGACCTCAAGAACATCCGTATCATCTACTTCACTGCCAATTCATTCACAAAAAAAGATACACCTTGCACATTTTATCCTACAGAGATGTTCTTCAGCAACGATGGCGAGACTGATGTCACAGCAATCAACTCTGTACAGACAGACGATGTACAAGACAACAACAAATACGACATCGTAGGACGTCTTATCAAGGGTACTCCAAAGGGCTTCTACATCCAAAACGGAAAGAAGTTCTTCAACAAATAAAATAAAACCGCTTGCCAATTGACAATCGGCAACAAACAATTAAGCCGTTCGGAACGCCTTGTTCCGAACGGCTTTCTTTTCTAACAAACTTATCCAGAACTGACCCGAACTCAGAGTTCATAACTCACAACTCGGAACTTCGCAAAAAGTGCCCATTTGAGTTAGTGGGTAACTCTATTAGAGTTAGTGGGTAACTGCAATATAGTTAGTGGGTAACTCATATAGAGTTACCCACTAACTCAAAATGACTTTCCCAAGACAGCATAACAACATGCCCAAAAAATGTACATTTTCATCATGTTTTCTTTATAGGATTCTCTCTTTCTCAACTAAGTTTTTAACTCAAAAAGAAAGTGCCACTTTACACTACGTAAACATGATGTTTACAATGCGTAAAGTGGCTGATTATATAGAATAAGTATGATAACACCTACTTAATGTAATCTAAATAATTAATCTGGGGAAACACCATCATATTAATCTTATTCTACCATACTTTCTGGTTTCTCACAATATGCAGGGTACATCTTTATATTCTTCATTTCCGGAGTAGGTGGATATGAAACTGTCCAATTTAATCTGTACAAATCATTAAGAGTTACGCCATAGCACTGACGTACTGCATCCAAACTTGTCACTCCACTATTCAGTTTTACAGAATCCAACACGTATATCCATAAAGTATCAGATACAGCACCAAAACCAGACTCGTAAAAACCATTATTCCCCAAATCTAAAGCTTTTTTGTTTACTTCTTTTGGATTTGTCTTACAACCATTTCCATATACCAAAGCACACGAAAAAGACATCAGATTAGGATACCACAAATCCCCCATCACATAAACTGTTTCATCTGACATATTGTTTATATTTATGGTTCTATGATGAAACTCATCTTCTTTATCACCACAAGATAGTAGCGTAAGAGAAACAACTGCAAGCAACAATAATGTTTTATTCATTTTCAAATTATTTTAAGTATAACGATAAGTTTCCCATTTAGGGACTTTAAAACGAAACAAAAATATACAGAAATAGTAAAAGAACAATGGGCGCCCGCATTATTTAACACAATTTATGAGAGAATACCCATTGTTCCGAATAATTAAAAAACTATTCTGCAATTATGTAGGAACAAAATAGTAGCTTATTGTAGAATTTGTTTTTTACCAAAATCCCATAAGTCCATTATTCAATGCGTTTTGATTTCGAACATGATCCAAACTTAGAGAATTATCATAACCAGAAATAGGATGTGTTATGAAATCCCATTTATCATACCCTGGAATATGTTTCTTAAAATATTTGAATGCACGAATATTTGCATCTTGTTCCGTTGGATAATATCTATGATCCCCATTTCCTGAAGCACTAATTATACTTGGCAAACCAAACATAAACAAATAAAGTGGTCCATAAGATTGACTTTGAAGATAGTGCCCATATTCATGCTGGAAAAGCCAATTGTAAGGAGATGCCGTTATTCCTCTTTGTCCAAAGACAAAACTTCCCAATGTAACAGCACCACCACCTTCACTATAACGTTCAACGCATGTTGCACCATCGTAATACGTAACATTTTTACAATTATCAAAAAGAGTATAATAAGTACCAAGGCAGTACCCTAAGGTAGTTTGTGGTGCTTCCCAAGTGAAACGTGAAAAGATTTGCCAAGCATTTCCCTTAAACATTCCCACATCAAACTTAAATGCCATTTTTGTAGAATGCCAATTATCGCCATCTGTCCATGCATTTATGCCTTGTGTCCAAGAATTAACAAACGTATTAGTTACAAAGTCTTTAATAAAATTAAGAATCGTTGCAAAGAACTTTCCACTTGGGTCATTATACTTCAACGGATTATTCAAACAATATGAATATCTGTTAAAGTTTTGGCTATTATCCAATTCCTGAATATATGGATCAGGATTGATGAATCTTCCAAGCAATGGATTGTAGAGACGAGCATTCATATTGATAAGACCAAATTCCTGAAGATGCTCATGTCCTGTGTAACCACGACCAATGAGCAACTGAGGTTCGTCACCATGATACAGTTTCCATGTTTCAGGATCACGAAGATTACCCCATGCATCATAACTCAATTCCTGTACCTTCCTTTTCTTTGAATCAACAAGCAAGGTAATACTTCCCTGTCTATCACGAGAAATATCATAGAGACACCATTCTCCTCCATTTTCTCTTACATACACAGCTTTTGCATCATAAGCATCACCTCCTATATATAGGATTTCCTTGTTAGTTGTAGTACCTGTAATAAACTCATATTTATTCACAAAATAGTACTTAGAATATGAAGCTCTATCATTTGCTTCGTCTGTATAATTCATCATAATTCTGTTACCACTTGAATTATATACAAACGTTGCCTTTTTTGTACCTTCTTTCAAAGAAGACACAAGTCCTTGAGCATTGTAAGCAAGTTCTTGAACAGAATTAGGAATATAACCATTTACATTTTCAACCTCTGTTACGCAATATGGTTTTGAACTTCCATAAGACAAATCACCAACAAGGCTATTATACAAGATATTACCATTATCATCGTATTCTACCCTCTCATTTCCGAATGTTACAAGACGATTCAACTCATCGTATGTAAACTTCTCTGTCCTGCTACGAATTTCATCTTTTCTTGATTTCAAATTTCCTGTAACCTTATCATAAGTATATGAAAATTTCTGTAAATCCTTACTGGTAGAATAATTATATGTATAAATTTTAGTTAGTCTATTTTCCGAATCATATGTGGTGCTATGTGATAATGAAAAAGCACCACGATAAAACGTTATTCGACCAAAATTATCTACAGAACTTGGTCTATACACGGTCTCACCATTAAACAAAATCTCTGCGACATGACCATTTTTATATTCATAAACTTCTGTACCAATTTCGTAAGCATCATTGCCAATATATTGAATACTATGAAGTACACCATTATCATATCCATATTTACGAGAGAAGATGCCACCATTGATAACCTTATAATCAGAAACAAGTCTGCCATAACGGTCAAAAGTAAAACTGTCGGAATAATTATCTCCCACCTCAGCAGTCAACTGATTATACTGATCATAATAGTATGAAACGTTAGACTCATTATTGAAGTTCTTTTTCTTCAAACGATTATATTCATCGTAAGTAAATGTCGTTTTCTTTCCACGTGCATCTACAATGTTCTCTATGTTTCCGGACGCATTATACGCAATGGAATAAATACCAGAGCTTGGATCTTCGACTTTCACTTTTCTTCCATACTTGTCATAAGTAATTCTTGTCACATATCCATCTGGAGATGTCATAGTACGCAAATTACCCAAAGCGTCATAGGTATATTTGATTGTACCTGTAACATCACTTGTACTAACCATGTCACCTAATGAATTACATGTTATCGTTCGTGCAACATTGTCCTGTACAATTGTTCGTGATGTACCATCATAACTATAAGTTTCAACTTTTCCGTTATAACCCTCAGCCTTTGTCAATCGGTCAAATGAGTCGTAAGTGTATGTTGTCCATCTCGTTTTATTAGTAGAAGAAGATGGATATGATTCTTTTTCCAGAAGTCCCTTTTTATTATAAACCTTATCCACACTCAACTCTTTATCCTTTAACGTAAGAGTTGATGTTCTGACTTCCCTTCCAAATGCATCATAATACACTTTAGTCAATGGCTTACCACATTCTTCTGTCTGTATATAATAAAGCGAACCTACTTCACCATCACTCCAATTAAATGTTCTATTGACATAAGTACTATCAGCATGATTCCTACGGATTTCACGATCGCATCTGTCATATTCAATGGTTGTTCTATTATTACGGCAATCCGTGATCGATTCCAGCAATCCTCTGTCATTATAGTAATAAGTTTCTTTCAAGCCAAACGTATCTGTATGCGAAATCAACTGACCCCAATAATTATATTCATAACGTGATATCAAATTAGGATTGTCAACATCATACTTTCTAATTTGACATGAAGCCATACGTCCCTTACTATCATAAGTATAAACACGACCTCCAAGCAAAGAACCATTAAGCAAGTTCTTCTCTTGAATGAGCTGATATTTTGAGTTATATATCTTCACATCAATCGTTGTTGCCTTTTCATTTCCACGTATATATGTCTTTGTTCCGCCACTAACAAGTCCAATGATATTAACACTATCACTAACATTATTGATATACGACTTTGTTGTCTCTGATATATTACCATCACTAAATGTAACTTTTGCAGAAGTCAGATTTGAATATTTATCATAAGACATCGTTGTTGTTGAAGTTATACCATTCGTCTTATTCGTATATAGCTTTTTAGTAGCATAATTTGTTACTATATGTGAAGACACATTTGTATAATACGTATCTTCATTAATAGACGTATTATTCTCGCTATAAATCAAATTTGAGAAATTATACGGATCGAAAGTACAATATTCATATTCATCAGTAACCCTGTCACGCCAACTTACATTGACAAAGCCACAGAATCCAAGTCCTTGCTTATGCATGACTGCATCCGAATATGTATAAGACCTGTCATTAACAAGTTCACCATTATTATAGACCTGCATAGATGAACCAACATACATATCACCAGAATAACTTAAGAAAGGATGATCTGCGGAACAACCTTTTGAGTAAGTTCCAGAGCCTTCACTATTAAGCATATCATATTCATACTTGCTTACAACTCCAAAACTATTAACCACACCTGACAACAAACGAGTCTTACCATCATCCTGATTGATACGGAATCTATCCACAACACCATCATTATGAACAGCCATAAGACTATACCAACTATTACCTGACTGAATATTTACCGGAGCAATAATTGTATTTGCATTAATATATGAAACTAAAGTTCCTTGAGCGCAATAATTGCTTATAAATCGCGTTGTAAGTGTTGAACCTCTTTTATAGATAAAATCTGTCTGTCCATCAAGATTTATATCTTGCGCATAATATCTATCATCATCATTAATATAGCGGTCAAGAACAATATCATGTGCTATCAATTCATTTTTTCCTGTAAGAGAATAGATTTTCCATGTAGAAGATGAATTACCTTTTACAGGTGAAACAAGTAAATCGCAGAGTCCGTCTCCATTAAATTCTCCAAGGAGAAATCTTCTGTCTGACAAATCACCTTTTTTAAGAACTGTACTCTTTCCATTATCAACCATACGCCATGATGAGCCAGAAGTATCCAACGAATAGAAATAAGTTCCATCATCCCTAACAATTACAATATCTGTCTTACCATCGCCATTATAATCTATCGGTAACAATTTGTCAGACATATTATATGATTCCTGTCCATTAACATTGACTTCCCCCTTATGATTAATCTCAAAAAGTCGCATATAATAAGAAAAAGGATTTGAAGAACTATACAAGATCTTATCATTATGCAAGTCGATGATTACACATTTGGTTTCAACATAATCGTCATAAATATGACTCGATGTCGTAACCATAACATCCATTATTCCATCACCATTAAAGTCACCTGTATTAATACTCTTAGGAACCAGATCACCCTTATAAATATCACATACCTTATATCTACGTTTATAAGCTTTTCCAACACCAAACATTGATGGTTTATAGACAGTAAAGAACAATGAGTCAACGTCATTTATTTTAAGATTGTTTACCTTGATTATTTCTTCACTATCACTTTCATCTATGTTTGCTGTAAACAAATCTATAAATCCTGCTTCTGTCTTGATTTTTGCTTTTGAAAAAGCCAAATCATCTTGAAGTCCGGCACATATCACAATATTTTCAGAACCATCATATTGATTTTGCGTATGATCCTCTGGGTCTCTAAGCCTTGTTCCATGTTTGTGCCATCGCAAACAAGAGATCTTATTCGGAAAAGTTATCAATCCGTCATTATCATTTCCATAATCAAACTTACCACGTACAACTCTTACACCGTCTGGAGTATTGCCATAGTTATAATAATACTCCAACTGTGTATTTGACGAAGAATAATTTTTCACAACGCCATTATCACCATAATAGAAATAAAGAGGATTCAAATAACATCTATCGCCAGCACATTCTATTTTTGTTGCCAAATAAGACATTCCTCTCTTCATGTAACTTATGGTATATGTACGCAACAAATCACGGAAATAATAGCATTTCACCTCTGACAAAAGATAATTACGTGACACCAACTTTCCATTCTCATAATGTCTTGGATAGTCGGAATCGTTGTTTTCGATGTACGAAAACTCTATTTGCCCTCTGCTTCCGTCACCGTAACGGACACTCCCAATTACACGATGATTTCCCTTATTAATCCAATTATAATGGATTGTTCTACCTGCCAAATTCGTTTTACTTGAAATATAAAAGTCACCATCATCAAAGTAATAATTCGCCTTATCTCCATTAGGATACATCACCTCAAAAGTACGATTGACACTTCTGTAAGGCATTAATACAGCCTTTATATTTCCAGTTGTTGACTGATAATATCTCTTTCCATTAACAGTCTTTTGGTATATCAATCTATTACCATCAAGAGCAAATGCATCTGAGTCATCACCCTTTACATTATCAACATACCCATCATAATATATAGACTTAGCAACACGAGTAATCTTAGACCCAGCAGAGATGCTCCATCCTTGTCCCATTTCGCCATATGCCCCCAAACTATTATAGTTCAAAGAAACAGATGGTGCGTAGTTTTGTGGATCTGCATATCCGTCAATACGGACACTCACATTAACTGCACCAGTCTGCGAAACTGACGATACACAAGGAATCTCACCAACCGTTTTCTGCTTAGATATACTAAAAGTTGTAGGAACCTCATCTGTATTATACTTATACAAAGAATTGATAGTAGGACGTACGGATGTATCAGTATAACCGTATGTTACACCACTACTACCAGAGCCACCTCCACCATGACCATCCTCTATTTCATCAACAGGCTTCATCATATCATCTCTCGCTCTCGCTTCATTAAAAACTACAACAGAATCGACGAAGGCATTCTTTGCACCAATAGTATCAATAATTATATAATCTTTAATCTGTGCTTTAGAAGAAATCGAAGCCACGAAAAGCACAATGAATAAAAATACGCTTTCTATCTTTATTTTCATAACTTTCTTTGGATTTTAGTTTTCAAACTTAAGGGTTGCCTGTACTGGGGCTCCAGAAGGATTAACGAAGGCAAGAACAACAACAGCATAATTACTCTTAGGAATAGCAGCTGTGTTGATGTCAATATTACCCTCCGTATATGTCTGGCTAAAAGGAACTGTTCCAGAACCTGTAAGAGGATGAATCATTACCTGAATACGGCAATCAACAATATTGCCTGAACGACCCTCATAGAACTTTATGTTCATTTTTTCCCCATTCGAAGAAAGGGTAATCTTAACTGCATACGTATCGCCAGCAGATGCAGTTTTTACAACATCCTGAGGAACATATCTCTTAACGAGATTTCCTGCTTCATCATACTCCAACCTAATCTTTTGAGCATGACACAAAGAGGATAATGCACATAGCATCATCAACAAAAGAAGTTTTCTCTTCATTTTGATTTTGTTTTTGGGTTTAACTTGTTCAAGGCTATAGTGACTATACACGACAAAGTCCGTGATATAGCCTTGAGTTGACTATATCACGGACTTCGTCACGGAATATTTTAGGAGTATAGTTACATTAGTAAGTAAGTAAGTAAGTAATAACACAATTATTGAAATGACCAAATATTTCAGCCATTTTAACACTATTTATTGCATTATTATTTGATTGATTTGTAAACATATC
>JAFYAT010000047.1 GCA_017540585.1 Bacteroidaceae bacterium
AGCGCAAATGCCATCAAGATCCAAATTTGGGTCACGCTGATAGCGAATATGTTGCTATCACTACTCCAATGCTCGCTGGAGTGCAGCTGGAGCTTTTCTGGATTGGCAACGATGGTGAGAATATTCCTCATGTACTATCTCAACCTGCACACATTCTTGAACCAGCCGGATGCCGACCTTAAAATCATGCTTGAACTGGCAGCTGAAGCGCCTCCAGGAGAGACGGAAAATGAATGAGGGGGCTTGTCATAACAAATAAGTATGCCCAACCACTGGTAATAAAGAGGTTGGGCATGAATAGGTCGTGTTTAGCGGACAGTAATAAAAAATATTAGATTATGCCAAATAATAATGCTATATCTTGGCGCAATCTATGCAAAATATTGAGATTATGCCAAGATATAGTACTATCTATTGTGGCAAGACTAATATACCATTTGGTAATTTGGCTTTCTTTCGTTTGGTCACTTGGCAATGTCTTGTTAGGTGATTTAGAACAAATTCATTCGGCCATTTGTGGAATTGATGCATGAATGATAGTTGTACCATATACCTATAGACTATTAGTCAGGAAACCATTTGCGTGAACAATGCGTAAACAAACTAAGGCACAGCAGAAATTTCCCCAATTATTATTTTCTCCTGTCAAAATTATTTATAAAACAGATATAATCTGTAACTTTGCCACTGGGAAATATCTATCCATTACATCATAGATGATTTTGAAAAGTTACAAAAACAGAGTAAGCAATAAAATCATCAACATAAAAAACTTTTATTTATCAAAGCTCTAATAAGAATTCGTTGTTTCGGTTTATCAAATTAACAATACGTGTTTGATAGGTGGCTTTTCTGTAAATAATAATGTTCACATTTGCCTATATCATACGAGGCAAAAATGTATTATAACAGAGAAGACTTTGTATTAGTCGGAACGGCATTTGAGTGACACAAGAGCTTACAGTTAGTCATCAAAAATTCCCGCTATTATACACATTGTATATGGATATATATTTATCAATTAACCAATAGATTAAATCTCGCACAAAGAGCACAAATTAGAAACACTGGAGAGTGACAAAAAGATTATCGCACACGCACTTTATAGTAGAACTAAAACTGAGACAATCAAGCTCTGGCAGAAACAGAAGAACAAAAATAAAGACATCACTTCAGGAACGGCATGACTGCCTCAATCATTGTCTGCTTATATTCCTGAAGTTCGATAATCTTTTCCTCAAGTGTTGCTTCTGTCACAAAACGATAGACAAAGACTGAACGTTGCTGTCCCATACGATGAGCACGACTGATGGCTTGCTCTTCAGCAGCTTTGTTCCACCACGGATTGAGTATGAATACATAATCTGCACAGGTGAGGTTAAGTCCAACTCCACCAGCCTTAAGAGAAACAAGGAAGAATTGACAATCATCATCTGAACTGAAATGCTTTATGACCCTTTCGCGATTCTGTGTCTCACCCGTAAGCATCTCGTATGCCCATCCACGACGATTCATTTCGTCAGCTATAAGATTAAGGAATGAAACGTATTCGCTAAACAACAAGACCTTGTGTTTTGTACCACGCAACGACTCAAGATGTTCAAACACAGTAGCAGTCTTGCCAGAAAGCGCAATGTCTGCCCCAGCACGTCCTATGAGCTGTGGATGATTGGCAGCTTGTCGCATACGTCCTATGGCTGCAAGTACAGAGAAATCATCAGTAGTGCCTGCAGCTACAAGATTACGAGCCATAGAAAGTTCCTCATCATATATATGCCGTTGCTCGTCCGTCATCTCACAATATATCAGTTCATCCTGACGCTCAGGAAGGTCAGTAAGTACCTGTTCCTTGGTACGGCGAAGGAAATAAGGAGCTATAGTGTCACGCAATATCTTTGTACGCACATCTTCAAGATTCTCGTTTATCGGAGTTGTGAAATTATGCTGGAAAGTTTTATAGTCACCAAGCAATAGAGGATTGAGTACATTCATCAAGCTCCACAGTTCTGGCAGAGAGTTCTCCATCGGAGTGCCACTCAGAGCCATACGGTAGTCTGCCTTAAGGCGAAGCATAGCTGCATATACCTGTGATGAACGATTCTTGAACACCTGACTCTCGTCAAACACGACAATACCGTATGATAGCGACGTAAGTTCATCAATATCATTTGCAGCAGTACGATAACTTGTAAGTACTACATCCCATGCACCAAGTGCATCAAGTTTCTTTTTACGCTCATTGATAGTACCTGTGTATCGACATACGGTAAGATTAGGTGCAAAGCGTTTCAGTTCGTTATACCAATTGAACACCAATGATGATGGGCAAACTATAAGTGACGTCTTGAAGTCATGATTTCTTGACGAAGACGTTTCATCATCAAAGAAGTCAGAAAACATATCCATCATACCTGACGAATCTACCTTACGCTGTGGTACAAGTCCCTGCCCACCATTCTTACATATTTCTTTATACTTGAGAAGCAGAGTAATCGTCTGTATAGTCTTTCCAAGACCCATGTCGTCAGCAAGACAACAACCCGTATGTGCTTCAAGATTCTTTAGCAGCCACTTGAATCCTTCCTCTTGATAGCTTCTCAATGTAGCATGCAATTCTTTAGGGATTACATCATCAACTACTTCTGAAACAACAGCATCCTTATCTTCCTCTATATTGTATAGCTGGTGATTGACAGCACTCAACTGACTCCTATGAATCTTCAGATAATCGCCATTGACTGATGCCATCATGAGGAGACCGCCATACGTAGAATACCATTCTACGGGAATACAGAACACCTCTCCATTTGGCAGTTCAACTTCATCCTGCCCATGTATCACAGCATCCCTGAAGAAAGAAAAAGGTATCTTGGTACCGTCACCAAGAATCAAAGCTATGCGGATATTAAGCCAGTCACCAAGCCATGTCTTCGACTTACGTATATTAAATGACTGTATGCAATATCGCTTGGATGTATTAAGGCTCACTTCATATTTTCTATGTTTCTTTATAGCTTTTTCATGTGAAGAGATCCACATTACAGCCTCATTCATAGTGTTAAACAAACGCTGTGCTGCAGGTCTGAAATTCTTTGACATCTGCCACTCATTATCGATCCACAGCATGCAATTACGTAAAGACTCTTCGTAATAGAAATTACGCTTAGTACGAATAAGACGAACCACATCACCAATCTCCCTGAGCATGACAGCAGCCTGTCGTTTATCATCATCTGTAAAGATGATATTGTCATATTTATATTGTAACACTATCAATGCCTTGCCACCGATAGTCTTGCTAAGTGACAAGACACAAGAAGGTTCGATATCGACATCGGTAACATCAAGCCCCGACGTCCTTATTTCCGCCTTAGAAGCATTTTTGAGAATAAACTTCTTTATGTACTCATTCTGCATCTTAACAGGAATGATGATGCACTTCTTTAACAGAAAAGGAACAAGCAACTTGGCACTCATGCCATCAGGAAGTCTATAGAGTACGTTATCTATGGTGAAGAGCGAAGGATTGTTTGCAAAAATGTTTATTGCATGACTACATGGTATCACTTCCTTGGCGTTCATCATTAGCTTAAGTGTATAGATAATGTTATCACCATCTTTGTCAAATGACAGTATAGGTCTGACCACACCATCAGAATCCGTAATATAGTTATCCGCGATTATGTCATCATTCCTCTTTCCTCTATAATACACTTTTATTCCCAACTGGCGAGCACGGTCCAAGGCATCTGCAAGACGAACAGCCACTACACGCTGCACATGTGACTTTAACGTAATGTCAGCCTCATTCCAAAAAGTTTCAGCTTTACGGAATGAACGCTTACCAAGTCCTTCATACAGACTTGTCTCATCCATGCTGTCACACACTCTGAGCAGAAAACGAACCTTATCTTCATCTTCCGTAAGTGATTCGACAGCAGGTCTGCCACAAAGAGTGAGAGTACTACCTTCCTCTCTAACATTATAAACCGTTGCGCCATTCATCTCCCAGTATTTCAACGGCTGTATAAGAACTATTCGTTGCATAGCTTTTCCCTAATTACAAGTTGATAAAGAATCACAACCTTTGAACTCCAACACTTTTAACATCATAGGCACATCTGCTTACGAGTTTCTTTCCCCACACAAGCAGCATAGCAAAGAAGACACGGGTACCAACAATCCAGAGGGCTGAAATGCCCGTAGCAGCAAAAACTATGGTATCCTCAAGTAAGGAGTGATTCATTATAAGATGATAGTTTACCGCATTGGCATCTTCCTTGTTTATCATGCCACGTTCCTGCAACTCAAGCATGACGGCAGAGCCATAACTGATGCCGAGCACGTTGCCAACGAGCCACATGTATGACACTTGACGTGGAAGTCCGAACACACGCATCAACGGGGCAAGGACACGTGACAGAGGTTCAAGCCAATGGAGAGCTTCGATTAGTCGCTGCACTACCATAAGAGCGTATATGATAAGGAATACGGTTATCGTCATCTTTGTCTGCGACACGGTCCAATTGACAAGTACATCACCGAATGTACTATCCTTTGGTGCACCAAGGTACATATAGTTTTCCAGCATTTCGGGCAAAAGAAGATTGAGAACGAAAGCACACACAAAAGCCATTGTTATGCGTATGACAGCCATCTTCCAAAAAGACGAACCAGTCTTTCTGTTTACGGCACACTCCATCGGAAGAGCATGACATAATGCAATCATGATGCCGAGTATCGTAGCCTGACGCAACGTGAGGTGAATAGTCATCATGGCAGCAATGCCTGCGTATGTACCAGCAGCAGCACCAGAGATGAATATCACCGCAGACGAACCTGGAAGTCCGAAGTATGTAAAGACAGGATTGAGGTATGCGGCAATCCATTGCAATATTCCGAAGTGTTGCAGAAGCGTTACCGCAAGGGTTATCGGAATCATCAGTTTCATAAGCCACGAAGCACTCTTCCATGTAGAAGGCAGTGCACTTCTTAGGCAACAATAAAATAAATTCATAAGTTATTTTGTGTCAACAATAATTCGGGTGCAAAGTTACGAAAGAAATATATTTTCTACGCGCAGAAAAAATTTTTTGTATGCGTAGAAAATAAATCTACCCTTTTCCAAAACGATTGCAAAGCAAAGAAAGGATATTGTCACAGAAAGCACCATTGCGCAACAACAAAGTAAGCACAAAGTATCATTATGTCATAAGCACTTACCTAAGGAAAAGCGAATCATTCCCGAACAATTCCCGAACAATTCCCGAATCATTCCCGAACAATTCCCGAATCATTCCCGAATAAACAGTAGACTACAGTTCCCTCAACAGGCGGTCATCGTGCGATGTGGCTTCGGCAAGCATTGAGTCAACATAGTTGCGGATGTCAGCAGATGAGCGGGCTATTGTGTCGTGGCCACTACAGAAGATGCGACGGACGAAATCACCGACGGTCATCTGTTCGATGGAGACAGTAGGATAATAGCGTTCATCATCTCCCTTGTCACTCACACCATGTATAATGGAAGCGTGAATGAGTACGTCGATGGCATAAGAAACGTATATATATGACAGACGCGTCTGTGATACGAGTGACTGCTTGGTTGTGATACGACTGTCCATATAGTTACGTGCAATGGCACTGGCAACGGTAAGTATGACCTGCATCTTAGCACGTTGTGAGAGGTCCTCGAGTATCTTCTGATCGTGGATGCTCCATCCCTTGACAAGCATACGCATCTGGAGCACCATGTTGAGCTTGGCACCGAGCAGACAGATAATCCATGAGATAAGCGTCCAGATAAGGAAGAACGGTATGGCTGCAAAGCTACCATAGACCTTGTTGTAGTTGAAGAGGATGTTCTGGAACTCCAAATAACAGAAGTGCCATACGGTGAGCGACACG
>JAFYAT010000001.1 GCA_017540585.1 Bacteroidaceae bacterium
ACCTCTTCGACAGACCGATTCTTCCTTACTACAACAAAGGTAAGAAACTGTCTTGTTATATCATCATCTAAGTACAGATATCATCATTTTTTTAAGAGATCTCTCTATTATCTCATATAATCTTCTGCAAACTTAGAGTGGAATTCGTGTTCGCTAAATCATAAATTTGCCTTTGTATCCTCTGTGTCCTCTGTGTTTCAAACCTAATATCTCATTAGCTGTATTCCGGATGGCTGCCCCCTTCGGGGGTTAGGGGGCTGTTGATTGTATTCCGGATGGCCGCCCCCTTCGGGGGTCGGGGGGCTTTGCCATAGAAAGGGCATCCCGAAGCCAGATGTCGGCTAAGGGATGCCCCCGTTGATATATCGTTGTACAGAAGTCCTATCGGATGAAGAGAAGCTCGCGGTACTTTGGTAGTGGCCAAGCCTCATCGTCAACGATGGTCTCGAGCTTGTCAACGTGGTAACGTATCTCCTCGATGAGTGGAGCCACCGTGTCGTGATAAGCTATCGCCTTCTCACGTTCGCTATCAATCCTGTTGGCAGCCTTGCGTGCCTCAATCATCTTCTCTACATTTTCTATGATGAAAGACTCGTGCTCAGAGATGCGCTCGATGATAACGAGGTTGGTCTTTGAAATCTCAGTAGCCTTCTTCTTGTCGAAGATACTCATCACCTTGCTCACATTATCTATAAGCATTGACTGATACTTAGTAACGACAGGGATGATATGGTTGAGACAGAGGTCGCCGAAGATGCGTGACTCAATCTGTATCTTCTTAGTATAGGTCTCCCACTTGATCTCATTACGAGCCTGGAGCTCAAACTTTGTCATGACGTTCATTGACTCAAACATCTTGACAGATGACTCCGTAAGGTAATTGTCGAAGACAATCGGTGCAGAAGTCTCGCAGTCGAGACCTCGGCGCTTAGCCTCCTCCTTCCACTCTTCGCCGTAGCCATTGCCGTTGAAGATGATAGGTTTGATATACTTGATGTCCTCGCGAACGACCTTGAGGATTGCCGTCTCCTTAGCTTCGCCCTTCTCTATCAACTCGTCAACACGCTTGCGGAAATTAGTAAGAGCCTCAGCCACAGCAGTATTGAGAGTAAGCATTGCGCTCGCACAGTTTGCCTCCGATCCAACGGCGCGGAACTCGAAGCGATTACCTGTGAAGGCAAATGGTGAAGTACGGTTGCGGTCAGTGTTGTCTATAAGGAGCTCCGGCAACGAAGGAAGGTGAAGCTGGAATGCTGTCTTACCAGCAACCGAAAGCATATCATCATCAGCAGTCTCCACATGCTCAATAAGGTCTGTAACCATCTTTCCGAGGAAAGACGAGATGATTGCAGGTGGAGCCTCATGTGCACCAAGACGATGAGCATTAGTGGCACTCATGATGGAAGCCTTGAGGAGTCCGTTATGGTCATACACACCCTTGAGAGTTTCGACAATGAACGTAACGAAACGAAGATTCTCCATTGGAGTCTTGCCCGGAGCATGCAGGAGAATACCTGTGTCAGTAGCAAGCGACCAGTTATTGTGCTTACCGCTACCATTGACACCCTTGAACGGTTTCTCGTGGAGAAGACAGCGGAATCCGTGCTTGCGTGCCACACGCTTCATAATAGACATCATGAGCATGTTGTGGTCAACGGCAAGGTTGGTTTCCTCAAAGATAGGTGCCAGCTCAAACTGGTTCGGTGCAACCTCATTGTGACGAGTCTTGCAAGGGATTCCCAGTTCAAGAGCCTGTATCTCAATATCGCGCATGTAGTTCTCCACACGAGCCGGAATGCTTCCGAAGTAGTGGTCATCCATCTGCTGATTCTTAGCAGAGTCATGACCCATGAGAGTACGGCCAGTCATCACGAGGTCAGGTCGTGCAGCATAAAGGTCCTCATCCACGAGGAAGTACTCCTGCTCCCATCCGAGGTTGCACTTAACCCTCTTTACATCAGGGTTGAACAACTGTGCAACCGCTGTGGCTGCCTTATCAACCGCATAGAGCGCCTTCTTCAAAGGCACCTTGTAGTCAAGCGCCTCACCCGTGTAAGAGATAAATATCGTTGGAATCATGAGAGTATCACCAATGATGAACACCGGTGATGTAGGGTCCCATGCCGAATAACCGCGAGCCTCAAAGGTAGAGCGTATTCCACCATTTGGGAAAGAACTTGCGTCTGGCTCCTGCTGTACGAGGAGCTTACCCTCGAACTCCTCTACCATACCACCCTTCCAGTCATGCTCAACGAAGCCGTCATGCTTCTCTGCAGTTCCCTCAGTAAGAGGCTGGAACCAGTGTGTATAGTGAGTAACGCCATGCTCCATCGCCCATGTCTTTATGCCCTCGGCAACGGCATCAGCGATAGAACGGTCAAAAGGTGCGCCATTGTCTATGACGTCACACATCTTCGCATATACCTTAGCAGGAAGATACTTGTACATCTTCTGCTTATTGAACACATACTTACCAAAGTATTCAGAAGGACGCTCAGTAGGCACCGCAACCTCTACAGGCTTGCGCTTGAACGCCTCCTTAACTACCTGAAATCTTAATTTTTCAGCCATATTATTATTGTTGTTTTATTCTTGTTTTGTAAAGGTTCGTCTATTATACGACCAGACTTGTCTATTACCAGACTTGTCTATTAATTAAAGGAGCTTGTCGATAGAGCAAAAGACGGAAGTTGTGATGTTCATACCACAACTTCCGTCAATATATTAATATGTTCAAACAATCTTTGTCATAAGGACTTGAACACTACTTCTTAAGCACGTTAATCATAAGGTTCGTGAGCGAAATCAAAATACCCAATGAAGACATCCATAAAGTAGTCTCCTGACCTATACCAGAATTCTTTGCCTTTGCCTTATTAGGAGTGACATAGACAATATCATTCTGCTGAAGCTGGTAGTATGGAGAATTGATGATATTTGCATCATTAAGGTCAAGTTCAACAATCTTCTTCTCACCAGTGCTAAGTTCACGGATAATCTTGACATTATCACGCTGTCCCCATACAGTAAGATCCCTTGCTAAAGCAAGAGCCTCAAAGATATTAACCTTACCATTTGATATTGTATATTGACCAGAAGCATTTACCTCTCCTATCACAGATATCTTGAAACTTGAAATTGTAACAAGTACAATCGGTTTCTCAATAACGTATGCTGGATAAATCTTATCAATAAGATAATCCTGAAGTTCAAGGCGAGTCATCCCTGCCACCTTAATACGGCCAATGATTGGGAAGTCAATAGTACCATCATTCTCTACAAGGTATGACTGAAGAGAAGATGCAGTTGAGCCTAATGTCGCACCTCCAGTTACGGAATTCGTTGTTGCAGAAGCACTGATAGAAATATTAAACATCTTCACCGCCTCTGGATCCTTTGGAAGGTTCACAGTGATTGTGAGGTAATCCTTAGGCATAATCTTGGCATCATAAAGACTTGCTGCAGATGAGAGGTCAACTTCCCTACTATTTTGGATATATGGTACCTTCTTGTATGACATACAACCTGTAAGGCAGAGTGTAAGTACGAGAAGCACCAATGATAAATATTTTTTCATATCGTTTTATTGTTTTAAGTTGTCTGACAGAACTTGTCCATCAGACGACCTTTAACGTATAACTTTTTATTCTTAACTCCGAAGGCTTATTCCCACTCGATAGTTGCTGGTGGCTTTGAAGAGACATCATAGCATACACGGTTTACACCACGTACGTTACGGATAATCTGATTACTTACCTCAGCAAGGAATTCGTATGGGAGCTTTGCCCAGTCAGCAGTCATGGCGTCTGCACTTGTAACGGCACGGAGTGCAACAGGATTTTCGTATGTACGTTCATCACCCATGACACCAACGCTCTTGACATCTGAAAGGAGAATAGCACCTGCCTGCCAAATCTGGTCATAGAGGCTTACCTCAATCTCACCATCCTTCATGTCTGCAGGAACACCTGCTGCAAGTACCTTGCGTGCCTCCTCACCAGAAAGCTTGACCTTCCAGTTACGGAGTCCCTTGATGAAGATGTCGTCCGCTTCCTGAAGTACACGTACCTTCTCTGGAGTGATGTCACCGAGGATACGAACTGCAAGTCCAGGTCCTGGGAATGGATGACGTGTGATAAGATGCTCTGGCATCTGAAGCTGACGTCCAACACGACGAACCTCATCCTTGAACAACCACCTGAGTGGTTCACAAAGTTTGAGTCCCATCTTCTCAGGAAGACCACCAACATTGTGGTGTGACTTGATTACCTTTCCAGTTATGTTGAGTGACTCGATGCGGTCAGGGTAGATAGTTCCCTGAGCAAGCCACTTAGCACCTTCAATCTTGCGTGCCTCTGCTTCGAATACGTCGATGAAACCTGCACCAATAATCTTACGCTTACGTTCTGGCTCACATACTCCAGCAAGCTCTGAGTAGAACTTCTGACTTGCATCCACACCTACCACGTTAAGTCCGAGGCACTCATAGTCGCGAAGCACGTCCTCAAACTCGTTCTTGCGGAGGAGTCCGTTGTTTACGAAGATACAAGTGAGGTTCTTACCGATTGCACGGTTGAGAAGAACAGCTGCAACAGAAGAATCGACACCACCAGAGAGACCAAGGATAACCTTGTCATCGCCCACCTGCTGCTTTATCTCCTTGACTGTCTGTTCTACAAACTGCGCTGGTGACCAGTCTTGCTTACCGCCACAGATGTCCACAACGAAGTTCTTCAAGAGCTGTGTTCCGTCAATTGAGTGGAACACCTCTGGGTGATACTGTACACCCCATATCTTCTCGTTGTCGGCAGCGTATGCAGCATACTTCACGGTTGAAGTTGAAGCAATAACGTGGAATCCTTCAGGAAGACGTGTGATTGTGTCACCATGGCTCATCCACACCTGACTATTAGGAGCGAAGTCCTTGAGGAGAGGGTTACCTTCTTCCATGAACTCAAGATTTGCACGTCCGTACTCGCGTGTTCCTTCTGGCTCTACGTTACCTCCGAATGTGTATGCCATGAGCTGTGCGCCATAGCAGATGCCAAGGATTGGGTACTTGCCACGAATCTCGTCGAAGTTAATCTTGAAAGCATCGTCCGCATACACACTGAGTGGTGAACCTGAAAGAATGACGCCTATGATACCTTCGTCATCCTTTGGGAACTTGTTGTACGGTACAATCTCACAGAACGTATTCAACTCGCGGACACGACGTCCGATGAGCTGAGTAGTCTGAGAACCGAAGTCTAAAATGATAATTTTCTGTTGCACGTTGTATAGAAATTTATATTTTGTCTGCAAAGATAGTGATTTAGCGCAAATAAACGTGAGTAATTGACAAAAATCTGTTTTACATCTTCAAAAACTCCTCTGCTTTTGCAATCGTATCAAGTTTTCCGACATCAAGAAGTTGCAAATCCCTGCCTACCTTGCATCTGATTTCTGCCTTGTCACAAATGGAGAGATAGAAGTCGATGATGGAGAATTTGCCTTCCCAACTGTCCATGTATGGGAGCAATTCCTGATTGAACACCTGAATGCCCGAGAAAGCATATTTGTGGTATTTCTCAGGGTCAAGATTTCTGTAAGGACTCTTGACTTCTCCTGTGGCAATATTCGTCCAACCAACAAGGCGATTGTTGTCGTCAAACAGCAGATAACGTTGTGTCTGACGTTCAGACACAAGCAAGGTCGTGTGCTTTGCCTCCTCATACAATGCTGAGAGGTCTGCATTACTGAGGATGTCCACGTTATGAACGAGAACAGGTGACTTGTCATCAAACAACTGTGAAGCCTTCTTGAGTCCTCCACCTGTCTCAAGCAACATGTCCGTCTCGTCAGAGAAACGGATGTCTATGCCGAAAGAATCGTTGGCATTCACGAAGTCAATAATCTGCTGTGCAAAGTGATGCACATTTATTACCACCTTTGTGACGCCAATCGTCTTCAGTTTCTCTATGAGTATCTGCAGGAGCGGTTTACCATTTACGGGTACCATTGCCTTTGGCATCGTGTCCGTCAATGGCTTGAGACGAGTGCCAAGTCCTGCTGCAAAAATTAGTGCGTTCATAAAGCCCCCCAGCCCCCAAAGGGGGCGGCCTCCAGATATCGAGCATGGATTTTTCCGTTATTTCGGCAAGCTCCAAATATCCAGAAGTTTTTTCTGTTGTTAAAAAATTTAATTTTATATCAGCCCTCCTCCAGATTCCGGAGGCCGCCCCCTTTTGGGGACGGGGGGCTAATTGTATATTCTCTCGTGTACACTCTTATCTTCCATGAAACAAGGGTGTACTGGTCCGAATCCGTGACCGAACTCGTATTCTGCTCCGAGGGCAATGGCACGTCCAATGAACTCCTCACCCTTGGCAACAGCATCATTAAGCGGATAACCCTTTGCAATGTATGTTGCAATGGCAGAACTGAATGAGTCGCCCGTTCCGTTCACGTTATTCGTATCAATCCTTGGCTTCTTAAACTCCAACACCTCGCCCGTCTTGGCGTTGTAGAGGTAATCGGACAAAGTGCCATTTCCTTCTATTGACTTGATGATGACAGAATTGCCCCACTTGCCCAGTTCCTTTATGTCCTCACGCACGTTCTCAATCTTCCTGCCGAGGAGCACCTCTGCCTCACGTCTGTTTGGCGTGATGAGCGTTGAGAGCGGAAACATATAATCCTTGTAGGCGTTGATGGCATCATCGCTCACAAGTTTCTCGCCTACGGAATTTACGACCACGGGGTCGCATACAAGTGGAATATTTGGGTAGCTTTTTATAACGCCAGCCACTCCCTTGATGATTGCCTCACTTGGGAGCACACCTGTCTTTATGCACCCAGCACCTATGTCGCCGAGGAACGACTCCGCCTGAGACGTGATTAGGTCAACGGGCAGATGATGGATACTCTTCACCCTTGTCGTGTCTTCATCCACTATGGCTGTAAGGGCACAAGCCGCATATCCGCCACAAGCCGTGATAGCCTTTATGTCCGCCTGCATTCCTGCGCTTCCGAGCGGTTCGCTTCCTGCTATCAAGAATACTATATTGAGTTGTTTCTTCATATCTTGAGTCCCCATTACCCCAAAGGGCTGTCTGTTCTGGACAAGGGGAAACTTATTTTATTCTTTCTTAATCTGATTACCTATTCCAATATTTCCACGCCTAATCTATCCGAATGGTCATCTCCTTTGGATGTTGTGGAGCAGAAATTCTTTATCTCATCTATCATAGACAGAGCCTTCCTGCGTCCCATCTCGTAACAATGGCGCATCTTGTCGGGATTACCCTCCACACGCCCTATGTTAAGTGGCTCGTCTGGAATGATGAGCAACACGTTGCCCTTATCTGCCTCACCATACACGTACTCCAACTGCTTGTTGTACATCTCATGACGCACAGCCATCTTCTCTGCCACCTTCGGATATTTTTTCACGAACATACGGAAGAGCCATGTTGCCTTGAATGGCTTCTTCTGATACCCTCTCGGCTGAGTCAGAACCACTATGTTCTTCTCCAGACCTACGCTTTGTGCATACTCAAGAGGAATGCTGTTCACAATTCCTCCGTCGAGCATCGTATGACCTTCAAGTACAACAGGCTTCGACACAAGCGGCATGGAACCAGATGCACGCATCCAATCCATAAGCGACTCGTCAGCCTTGACGTATTTCTTATACACGGGTTCTCCCGTAACGATGTCCGTACACACGATATGAAACTCCATGTCGTTGGCGTTGAACGCCTCAAAGTCAAACTTGTCGAGTTTCAGAGGCATCTCTCCGTAGGCAAAATCCTCATTAACGTAATTGCCCGTGGTGAGGAGCGAACGCACGCTCATGTACCTTGGGTCTTTGGCAAATCGTGTGTTGTAACGCACGCCTCTGCCAATCTGTCCCGACTTGTAGTTGCAGCCAAACAATACACCTGCCGACACTCCCACAAGAGCGTCAAGCATGATTCCGTTCTCCAGAAGAACGTCAAACACACCTTCAGAGAAGAGGCCTCTCATTCCGCCGCCTTCAAGTACAAGTCCGCGTTTCATTTTGCTTTATAATTTTCGTCTAAAATCCAAAGTGTTGCAAAGGTACGAAAAAGTCACATTTCCAACGTTCTTTGGTAAAGATTTTGTATTATCAACCCTCAAAAAAATATTTGTTTCTTTATCCGCAAGACATTATTTTCCACTTTAGCGAGCATTTTGAAAGGAAAAATGCAAAATAACGTCCAATACGTCACTTTGCATTTCTCTGTCAATCCTTCGATAACCCTTCGGTAACCCTATATGATGATTTCGGACTTCTGTAAGTGTCAAAATGTAAGAATCCGAAATCGTGGAAAAGGGCTTCTGTCAAGAGTCACTACTTAGTCTATAGTGAGTCAGTACTTAGTCAGTACTTTGTCACTACTATGATTTTGTCCATCAGTCACGTCTATTTTCTAAACAAAAGCAGACGTAATTATGAATTTTGAATTCAATCAGAATCCAGCTCGTAAACCAAAGATAAACATGCCACGGAATCCAGCACCCATCTCAAAGAATGCGCTGAATCCTTGCGTTCCCAATTCTGTACCAATAATGGAAGCGTGGTATGCAAAGGCAACCTTATTCTCTGAAGGCAGTTTCTCCTCGCCCACGATCTGATACATGGAATATGGTCCTGGTGCTTGCCAATCCTCCTTCGTTCCGTACGTATTTACGTATGCTGCTCCTAAAGCAACATTTGAGTAAAAACGAAATATCGTGTTACGATACCAATCAAACCTGACAGAAGGCATGAGATAAACCAGATTACTCCTCGTGCGTAAGGAATAGCTCTGATATTTTGGCATATTTGTCTGATTCGGATTTAAATCTTTATCGCTACAATCTTTTCCATAGGTATAACCAGCGAAAACACCAACCTTGATAAGGTTGCTTAACCTGTAGGCATAATCAAGGTGAAAACCTGCATAGTATCCTGGCAATCCACATTCTCCGTCGTTATCTGGGCCGAACCCTTGTTTTACTCTATAGTCATCAATTGGCCATTCTGGCCAACATCCGGCGCTTACAGACAAACCTATACGATGGTTCTTAATCGGCCACGTATTCTTGTGCAGAGCATAATCCCCATATTCTTGAGCATGACCAAGAATAGGCAACACAAGCAAGAGTATTGATATTGCAATTTTTCTCATGATACAATAATTTTGTCTTTTTTTTGGATATCAGCCACAAAAATACAAACATCCACAAATATTTCCAAGCTTTTTCAACAAAAATTTTGTGTATGTGAATAAATCTTCGTAATATTGCAGCCGTATAACACAAACAAAAGAGTTAATATATTATGAAAAAAATCCTTTTTTCCGTATGCTTCATCATGGCAAGCATGAGCGTAATGGCTCAAGACGTTAAGCGTCTCCCGGAACCAGACAAGAATATCAAGATGACTCTCTTTCAGGCACTTCAGCAGCGTAAGTCCGTTCGTGAATATAGCGACAAGGACATTGACGACATGAAGCTCAGCCAGCTCCTTTGGGCTGCCGTAGGCATCAACCGTCCTGACGGTCGTCTCACATCTCCAACAGCCATCAACGCACAGGACATCACGGTTTATGTGTGCCGCAAGGATGGAGCATGGCTCTATGTTGCCAAGGAGAATGCTCTTCACAAGGTTTCTGACAAGGACCTCCGTCAGGCAATTGCCGCCAACCAGAAGTTTGCAGCCACAGCACCTGTGAGCCTCGTCATCGTGACAGACAACGCCAAGTTCCGTGGTGGAAGCACAAATGGTCCTTCAATCTCTGGTGCCATCGACTCTGGCTATGTAAGTCAGAACATTGACCTTGCATGTGAGGCTCTTGGTCTTGCTACCGTTCCTCGTGCAACAATGGACAAGGAAACACTCAAGAAGGAACTGAAGCTGACTGACGACCAGCACGCTATCCTCAACCATCCAGTAGGATACAAGAAATAAGAAAGCCCACAAGCCTCCCATGCAGGAGGCACAGGAATCATCCAAACGTCACAGTTTCAGGAGCGTCCGCTCCTGAACATTATCAACCAAACAAAACCATACTAAAAATGATTGATTTCAAATACTATACCCCTACCGAGGTTATCTTCGGCAAGGACTCTGAAGCCAAGGTTGCTAAATTAGTCAAGCAATATGGTGGAACAAAGGTACTCGTACATTATGGTGGTCAGAGTGCCCGTCGCTCAGGACTCCTCGACAAGGTATGCGAACTCCTTCAGGCAGAAGGCATCGAATACATCCTTCTCGGTGGAGTTGTACCTAACCCACGTCTCAGCAAGGTGCATGAGGGCATCACCCTTTGCCGTAAGGAGAATGTTGACTTCATCCTTGCAGTAGGCGGTGGAAGCGTCATCGACTCATCCAAGGCTATTGCGTATGGAGTCGGCTACGATGGCGACGTGTGGGACTTCTACTCAGGCAAGGCAAAAGCCACATCATTCGTTCCGCTCGGTACGGTCCTCACCATTCCTGCAGCAGGAAGCGAGATGAGCGAATCAAGCGTCATAACCAATGAGGATGGAGACATAAAGAAGGGATACAGCAACAACATAAGCCGTCCTAAGTTCGCCATCATGAATCCAGAGCGCACATTCACGCTTCCTCCTTATCAGACAGCTGCTGGCGTTACAGACATCATGATGCACATGATGGAGCGTTATTTCTCTCACGATGGCGATATGACCGTTACGGACAACCTTACGGAGAGTCTTCTCCGCACCATGAAGGAGTGTGTCTTTGCCGTACTCAAGAACCCAGAGGATTATCGCAACCGTGCCCAAATTATGTGGGGCGGAAGCCTTGCACACAACGGTCTTACAGGTTGTGGACGCGAAGAGGATTGGGCAACTCACGAGATAGAACATGAGCTTAGCGGCATGTTCGATGTCACTCATGGTGCAGGACTTGCTGCTATATGGCCAAGCTGGGCACGTTATGTGATGAAGGAAGACATCTCCCGTTTCGTCCGCTTTGCCGTGAACGTAATGGACGTAGAGAACGACTTTACCGACCCAGAGGGAACAGCCATCAAGGGTATCGAAGCGATGGAACGCTTCTATCACGCCATCGGCATGCCAATCAACATCCACGAGCTCATCGGTCATGTGGTGACAGATGACGAGATAAAGGAGATGGCAAGCAAGTGTACCAACAATCGTACCATCACTCAAGGACGTTTCAAGGTACTCACAGCCGAAGATATTGAAAAGATTTACACAATGGCAAATTAATAAGAAGACCCATCCCCGTCCCTATTCCTCTATGGAAAGAGACGGGAGGGTCATTTATTTATATGAAGAAAATCATCACCTGTCTGCTTTCATTGGTAGCCGTATTGTCTGCATGCGGACAAAAGAATTACAAGGATGCCGACGTAAAGGCATTTGCTTCACTCATAGAGAATCCAGAAGTCATCCTTCTCGATGTGCGTACAGCCGAGGAGTTTGCCGAAGGACACATAGAGGGCGCAATCAATATTGACCAAAAACAGGACGCTTTCATAGACAACGTGAAGGCAACCATGGATACGACAAAGACCATAGCCGTATATTGTCGTAGCGGCCGTCGCTCGGCTAATGCAGCTGGAAAGATGGCAGCCGAGGGTTACAAGTGCGTAAATCTTAATGGTGGTATCCTTGCTTGGAAAGATGCAGGAATGTCCGTCACAACCGAACCATACGAAGTAGATGTATTCAAGACCAAGAGCGGCAAGACAGTCAAGTTCCATGCCCTTGTCCATGCAAGCATACGCATAGAATATGACGGTATGGAGATAGAGGTTGACCCAGTCACGAAGCTCGGCAACCGCACCATCGACTACATTTCTATGCCAAAAGCCGACTACATCTTTGTCACCCACGAGCATGGCGACCACTTTGACAAGGCTGCACTCGCACAACTCACAAAGGACAACACCACACTCATCATGAATAAGCGATGTGCAGAAATGTATGGTTCAGGCAAATCCATGACAAATGGCGAGAAACTCGAGACAAAGGACAACTTCAACGTTGAAGCCGTTCCTGCCTACAACACCACAGAAGGACGTCAGCAGTTTCATCCAAAGGGACGTGACAACGGCTACATCCTCACCATAGACGGATTACGCATCTACATAGCTGGTGATACGGAAGACATCCCTGAATTATCCGAGATAAAGGATATAGATATCGCTTTTCTCCCTTGCAACCAGCCTTACACAATGACACCAGAGCAGCTCATAAAGGCAGCAAGGGTCATCAAGCCTAAGGTACTCTTCCCTTACCACTATGGACAGACGGACGTAAGTACCATCCGCACCCAACTCTCAGCAGAAGGAATTGACGTAAGGATAAGGCATTACGAGTAAAAGCGCCCTCACATCTTCCACATCATCCTCACGTAAGGACTCAATATATTGAATCAAATAAAAATTGATTACAATAATCTTTATACAAAAAAAGTCTTGTGGAAATTATGGATAACAAAGAAAAGCCAGTTCCTTTGTCCCCATCATTTCCACAAGACAGTTATACAATTTTCATTTCGCACAAATCAAAGAGAGCATCATTCACCCTCTTCGGCACGTTTTTCCAGAATCTCGTTCACAATCTCCGTGGCACGTTCTTCATTTCTTGCACTTACCCTTATCTCATATCCTGGCATAGGGCCGTAACCACCAGCAGAGCCAGCAATCGTCTGGTCGATTGCTACACATGCAATACCATTCTCCTCTAATGCATTCTGCACAACCTTTGACATAAATGGATTGTCACATACCGTAATTGTTCTTAATTCCTCCATATCGCCTATATTTAAAGGTTAATAACTATCGTGCACAAATATATGAACGCTATTTGAATTGACCAAGTCTTTGAGCATGAAATTTCGCTATTTGTCAAAATTTCTCACGATATGTTCCACTTTTGTTTACCAAGTTGCACATACTCACATCTGACAAATTCACACATACAAACAAAATTTAATTACTATTTTTAATAAATTGTGTTAAAATTATAATATTTCACAACATTTTTACCAAATCTTGCGCCATATTGGATAAATATTATTACCTTTGCATCGCAACTACAAAATATCACATAATAATAAAATGGAGAGTAACTACATAATCCAGGAAATAACTCCGTTGCAGGAAAATGACTGCTTCTACTTGGCAGAACGAGTAAAGGACAGTTTTACTTACCCCCTTCATAAACACGAGGTACTTGAGCTTAATTTCATTGAAAATGGCAATGGAGCAAAGCGTATTGTCGGAGACTCTATCGAGTATCTCGACAAGTATGATCTTGTGCTCATAGGTGCTGGTCTTGAACACGGCTGGGAGCAGTACAATTGTAAAATGAAAGAGGTGCACGAGATTATGATTCAATTCCCTGCTAACCTATTCAGCAACTCACTTCTTCAGAAAAACCAGATGACAAGTCTCCGCAAATTGCTGGAGAATGCCAAGCGAGGAGTATCTTTTGGTCAGAAAGGCTGTAAGAACATGAAGGAAAAAATACTTGAGATTATGACTACACAAGCAGGCTTCTACCGTGTACTAAAGTTGTATGAAATACTCTACGAGTTGTCACTCCAAACAGATCAGCATGTACTTGCTTCCGACTCTTTTGCTCACACACGCATAGATGATAGCGACAGTCGTCGTGTAAGAAAGGTGAAAGAATATATTGAGCGCGAGTACAAGAACGACGTTTCTCTCCCTACCCTTGCCTCACTTGCAGGAATGACCCCTACGTCATTCAGCCGCTTCTTTAAGGTACGCACAGGCAAGAGCCTCTCAGATTATATTATAGACATCCGCCTTGGTCATGCCTCACGTCATCTTGCCGACAGCAAGATGTCCATTGTTGAGATTTGCTACGACAGCGGATTCAATAATGTATCAAACTTCAACCGTATTTTCAAGAAGAAGAAGGGTTGTACTCCAAGTACATTCCGTGAGAACTATCACAACATACTCAAACAACATGTCCTCAATGAGTCCTCAATCGCCAAGAAGGACAAATTCCACAAGAAGAAGGAAATCATTTGAGGTCATTGATTATTCCAAAAGAAACACAGAGGACACAAAGGACACAGAGAAAAACTTCTCTGAGCACTCTGTGCCCTCTTTGTTTTTTAATCAGCAAAAAGAATTATCCAGAATTTTCTAATTCAAGTTTCGAAAGTCCATGTTGGATACAAATTCAATATAGTAGTTTATTTTTGTCCTACTTTCCACATCTACCTCTCTTCTGTTAGCCTCTTAATCCAACTGAAGCTTACGAAAGTTAAATCATTATTGTTAATCCTGTCAAATAAACGAAATTGTCAAAATTACACTTATACCATAAAAAGAGTTATCCTACATCAATTCTTGGCGTATTTTATTAGCTATGTCAAAAAAGTATCACATTTAGGTAAAAAATAGGCAAGTTAAATAATATTAAATCCATACTTTTGTCACCGAATTAAAAACTCAAATCATAAAAAAATCAACTATGCCATGTTCTTAGAAACCGATAAGACCTATGGAATTATCTTTGAGCCATGACGACGGAAACCATAAAACACTCTGTCTATAATATGTTCAAACACGTTTCAACAGAACTTGACTAATCAAAACAAAGAAACAAAAACCGTCCGTCTCTGACGGGCACCGTGATAACTAAACAAAAATTCTAAACCCATTCAAACATCATTAACCATGAAAAGAATTTTTCAAATTAAGATGGTTTTGATTGCGCTATTTACGCTCTTCTCCGTAAATATCTTTGCACAGGTTACCGTTACGGGTACTGTGCTGGACGATTTAGGTGAAGGTGCTGCCGGTGCAACCATACGTGAGAAAGGCACTCAGAATGGCGCTGCTGCTGACATCAATGGTAAGTTTACTTTGAAGGTTCAGTCCGCAAAAGCCACTTTGGTCGTGTCTTATGTTGGTTTCGAAACTCAGGAAACCGCACTGAATGGCCGTACAAATGTAACAATCAATCTCAAGACTGATGCTCAGATTCTTTCTGAGGTTGTTACTATCGGTTACGGTACACAAAACAAAGTAACGCTGACTGGAGCGGTGTCAAACGTAAGTTCAGACGAACTTATCAAGGCGCCTGTCGTCAATCTTGGAAATGCCCTTCAAGGACATCTTCCTGGAGTTCAGGCTGTACAGTACTCTGGTATGCCAGGTGCCGATGACCCGGTAATCCGTTTACGTGGTATTGGAACATTAAATAGTGCCGAGCCACTCGTACTTGTGGATGGAGTAGAACGTCCATTTACACAGCTTGACCCAAATGAAGTGCAGGACATCTCTATTCTTAAGGATGCTTCTGCAACTGCCGTATTTGGTGTACGTGGTGCAAACGGTGTAATCCTCGTAACCACAAAGCGCGGTCATTCAGGCAAAGCATCTGTAAGTGCAACTGCATCTGCTGCCGTTCACCAAATTTCAGAGTATGTGGATTTTGCAGACTCATACACTTATGGACGCATGTATAATTACGCACAAATAACCGATGCCTTTCCTGTAGAAAAATGGCTTGGCACTTCTTATATTGACGACTACTCACCTTATCATAAGCCAACAAACGAAAAAGACATTGTCCGTTTCAGCCAACAGGCAATGGAACATTTCAAGAACGGTGACATGCCTATGACATATCCAAATGTCAACTGGATGGATTACCTTATGAAGAGTGCTGCTTGGCAGGAACAGGCTAACGTAAATGTCAGTGGTGGTACAGACAAAGTCCGCTACTTCATTTCTACAGGTATCTTCAATCAGAACTCACTTTTCAAGACATTCTCAGACAATCCAAACGAAACATTCAAGTATAACCGTTACAACTATCGTGCTAACGTTGATATTGATGTTTCAAAGTATAGTACTCTTTCTCTCACACTTGGTGGACGTGTTGAAAACCGTACAACCGTAGGTATGGGAGAAGAAGAATTGTTCCGTTATCTCCAAGGTTCTACACCTTATTCAAGCTATGGAATAGATGATCAGGGACGACTTATTGTAACAGACCCTACACTTGTTGGTCCATACGACCGTGCAGCTCTGACAAACTTCTACAAACTTGGTTACAACTACTCAAGCAAGAACGTCCTTAATTTCGACCTTCAGTATAAGCTTGACATGAGCTGGTTAACACAAGGTCTTGATTTCAAAGTCAAGGCTTCTTACAACTCAGAATATGTATCACCAAAGAGTATGAAGTCTGGTTATGGAACAGGTACTCAGTATGTAGCAACAATCGTAGATGGTCAGGAAGTCCTTCGCAAGGAAGGTGTAGCATGGCCTGCAACATACGAGGAGTCTGACGGACGCTATGGTTCACGAAACTGGTACACAGAAGCAAGCTTCAACTACTCACGCAAATTTGGTTTACACAATGTAGGAGCGCTTGTCCTCTACAACCAAAGCAAGACATACTATCCATGGGATTCTGACGGTCTTTATTCTTCCATTCCAAAGGGTTACGTTGGTCTTGTCGGACGTATCACATACGACTATGACCTCCGCTATCTTTTTGACTTCAACATCGGCTACAATGGTTCAGAAAACTTTGCCAAGGGTAAGCGTTATGGAACATTCCCTTCTTTCTCTATTGGTTGGATTACCTCAAATGAGAAATTCTGGGAATCAATTAGAGAAACCGTTGGCTATTTGAAGCTTCGCGCATCTTGGGGTAAAGTTGGTAACGACAACACTAATGGAGCACGCTTTATGTATCTTCCAGGCTCTTGGTCTTTCTATAATGGACACATGTCTGGAAATCCATTGAATTCAGGAACTAACTTTGGTGTCAATCCGGGTTCTGAGGACTGGCTTAAGGCTGCCAAGGAACTTACAGCAGGTAACCCTGATGTAACATGGGAAACTGCAACCAAGATAAACCTTGGTCTTGATGCTCGCTTCATTGATGACAAGCTTTCCCTCAATCTTGATTTCTTCTGGGAAGACCGCAAGGACATTCTTGTAAGCAACGAAGCAATGCTTCCTGCCGTTACAAGTCTTCCATCTGGATATTTAAATCGTGGACGTGTCAAGAATCATGGTTATGAAATCACACTTGACTGGCACGACAAGATAGGACAAGTTCAGTACCATATATCTCCTAACTTCACATTCGCACGTAACAAGATTATAGATATGCTCGAGGTAAAGCCTATGTATGATTATCTCGCACGTACTGGTAATCCTGTTGGTACTCATTTTGTATATGAATTATTTGAATATTACAACAAAGGTACAGAGGAACGATATGAACAGACATACGGCACAAAAATGCCAGATCAAGGTGTTGAATTAAAGTATGGAGACTGTGTGTATGTTGACCTCAATGGTGACGGCATGATTGATGCTAACGACCAGCACGCTTATGGCCATACAGATATACCAGAAATCAACTACTCTTTGAATGCAGGTCTTTCATGGAAGGGACTTGACTTCTCTATGATGTGGGTCGGTGCTGATAATGTAAACCGTATGCTTAGCACATACTATCGTGACCAGTTCGGTTCTACAAATACATCTGCCCTCGCACAGTGGGTAGCAGATAATTCTTGGACAGAGGATAACCAGGATGCAATACTTCCACGTATCTCTTTCACAAACCGTGTTCATAATAATCACGACTCACGTGCATGGCTTGTAAATACACGCTACATTCGATTGAAGAACATCGAGATTGGATACACAATCAACAAACCAAAGTTTGCACCGATATTGAATTCTGTACGCTTCTTTATCAACGCACAGAATCTTTTAACATTCACAGATTTCAAGGGTAACGACCCTGAAGCTGATGGCGGAAACTGGCAGACAGGTATCAAGTACCCAATGACTCGTATCTTCAACTTTGGAGCGAAGGTTAATTTCTAATTCCTAATCGAGAAAAAATATGAAACAGCTTAAATATATAATGGCATTTGCGTTTAGTTCTCTCCTTACCACATCATGTGTGGATGACTTCAAGGTGGGCGACGCATTCCTTGAGAAAGCACCTGGTGTCGATGTCAATATAGACACCATTTTCTCAAAAGCCGAATATACCCGAAACTTCCTTTGGAGTGCATACAGCCAGATATATTGTACATATCACAAGAGCAACATGATGAATGGTGCTCCTATAGATGTGCTTTCTGACTCTTACCATTGCTACTGCGGATGGGGCGGTCCTATCCAGAGTTACTACCCAGGTAACCTTACAGAGGATTGTCAGGATACAGACAATGGTAACTTTCAAGGAAAGTTCTCATACTCCACAAAGAATCCCAATGGCGACGATGGAGATGGAAACAATGGTGATGGACGTGTATCAATCTATGAGACAGTACGTAAGTGCTGGCAGTTGATTGAGAACATAGACCGTGTACCTGATATGTCAGACGAAGAGAAAAGCCGTCTTCGTGGTGAGGCTTACACCATTATGGCAAGCCGTTACTTTGATGCCTTCCGTAGCTTCGGAGGACTTTGTCTCGTAGATCACGCTTATGCTACTGGTGAAGACTTCACTGGCGGACGTTCAACAGCATTACAGACAGTTGAGTTTATTGACAGTCTTATTCAGAAGGCTATTGACGAGCCAGGATTCATCTGGAATGTCAAGAACGAGGATGTAGGTCAGTGGGAAGGACGATTGACGCGTGCTTCTGCCCGTGCCCTTCGTTGTAAGTTGTGGATGCACGCAGCTTCTCCACTCTTCAACAGCAATGAGCCTTATATGCAGTATGACCCAGCAAAGGTTACAGAGTTCACAAATATTGAACATGTATGGTTCGGAGCAGAGCATCCTGAATTCTGGCAGAAATGTCTGGATTACTGCAATGAATTCTTTGCCGACAACGAGGCAAATGGAAACTTCTACGCTCTTGTTCAGCCAGAAACACAGGATGAGGCAGGATATCGTATGGCTTATCGCAATGCTTATCGTTATCGTAACACAGAAAAGAATCACGAAAAACTCTTTGACTCTCATCTAACAACCACTATGAGCCAAGGTGGTTGGGGCTGGGGTTGGAATGGTTATGCCCTTGATTGTATCCGTCAGGGTGGACAGGTTCCAACTGCAGAACTTATGGAATGTTTTGGTATGGCAGATGGTACAAATTACCAATATGCTGACGCAGATATTTATGGTGAAGGAAAGAAACCTGGCGTTGACATCTTTGAAAACCGTGACCCACGTCTCTATGAGACCATTGCAGTTCCACGTCATGAATTTCCATCTGGTGTAGTTGGTGACTATCGTGGTCATAAGTATGTCGATTCTTGGGAGTACGGTGTCCTTCAGCAAGAAGGAGATTTGAGCAACACTGACGACAACAAATCCGGATTAAAAAGATTCAAGTGGTTCTTTGATCATAATTCAAGCAAAATGGACGACAAGGCTATCGGTATAGCTTATATTCGTTTGGCTGAAGTATATCTTATCAAAGCAGAAGCAGAGGCAGAATTGGGTAAATTCAATGATGCTCTGAATGACTTGGCTGTTGTTCGTTCTCGTGTAGGTCTTGGACGTCTTGAGGAAAAAAATCCTAATCTAGACCTCACAAACAAAGAAATTCTTATAGACGAGATTCTTCGTGAACGTAATTGTGAAATTGGTGCTGAATGTGGTGATCGTGTTTATGATATGATTCGTCGTAAGCGTCAGGATCTTTTCTGTAAGCCTCTCCATGAACTTCACACTTGGCGTCTTGACCCTGAATACGAGCTTCGTATGCCATATCCAGCAATGGATGATTCCACAAAGATTGTGTCAGAAAAGATGGAAAAATGGAGAAAAGAACATAAATACTATTCTGATGCAATCTCTGACGACAAAGAGCTTATTGCTGCCGTTGAGAAATACAGCAATACAAATACAAGCTACAAGGAAGGCGAGCCATGGCCTAAACTTGAATATGACCGTAATGTCATTGTCGTTGGCGCTCGTCGTTGGTGGCAGTCTGGATTCTGGACAAACAAGTGGTATCTTGACCCAGTTTCACGCAAGGAAGTTCAGAAAGGTTACGGATTGACTCAGAATCCAGGATGGTGATGAATCCAAACTATTCCTCTCAACAAAGAGGAAATTTAGAGAAAATTTTGGTTTTTAATTAAATCAGAAAAAGCAATTATGAATATATATAGAAAATTAAGATATGCCCTGTTGGGACTCTGCGCTGCTCCATTGGCAGTAAATGCGCAAGTGAAACTTGCAGACAAGCAGACCCAGAAGGTAAACCTCGGCTATGAAGTGGAAATCTCAGAGTTTCTCACTACTGCAGCAGCCACTACCATCACAGCAGAGGAGTTGCAGCGTACATCGGCAATAAGCCTTGCTGATGCACTCTATGGCAAGCTTCTTGGCCTCACCGTCATCCAGAATACAGGATTTAAGGGTGAGGAAGGCAGAGGCGCTTCATTCAATATCCGTGGTATCCAGACAAAGGCTGGTAGTACAGACAATTTTCAGGACGCCAACGATATTCTCATCCTCGTGGATGGCTTTGAGCGTCCTATCGACCGTATCTCTGTAGAAGAAGTTGAAAGTGTGACTGTACTGAAGGATGCTGCTGCCGTGGCACTCTTCGGCCACGAAGGTATCAACGGTGTGCTCTATGTCAAGACAAAGCATGGACAAGAGAATAGTGGTAATCACATCAAGGCTGGTTACTCTCACAAATTTGCCTTCAATCCACAATTTGCTGACATGGTAAGCGCATTCGACTATGCAAATGCACTGAATATTGCACGTAAGAATGACGGACTTGCTCCAGCATATACAGATGCCGAATTAGCTAAGTTCCAAGACAATTCAGATCCATACGTTTATCCAAACGTGGACTGGAAGGACAAAGCTTTCCGCAATACAGCCCATGAAAGTCAGGCATTCCTCTCAATGTATGGTGGAACCGACAAGGTACAATACTTTACTCAGTTGAACTTTACGGATGCACGTGGCTTGTACAAGAACACGAACCAGAAGAACTGGGATTCCCAGTTGAAGTATTCAAAGGCAAATATCCGTGCCAATGTTGACTTCAAAGTTTCTGAGACAACCAAAGTAAGTGCCTCTTTGCTCGCCATATTCATGGAGACAAACGGACTGAACAATGTGAATTCTAATGATGCATGGTGGCATCTTTACAAGACTCCTGCTCTTGCATTCCCTATTCAGACACAAGATGGTGTGTGGGGTGGAAGTCAGGCATACGGAGACTATAACCTCCTTGCAAAGATTCAGGACACAGGTTTCCAGAAGACCCACCAGCGTCAGTTATGGGCAAACATGGTTCTCAATCAGGACCTCGGTATGTTCGTAAAGGGATTACAGTTCTATATCGGTGCATCATACGACAACTGCTCAAATATGTATGAACAGAATATAAAGGGCTACCAATATGGTTGGAACCATTATGATGCAAACGGCGACATGGCAGAGACCGTAATGGGAACAAAAGAGGACAAACTTGTTTTCAGCAACTGGGTTGACACTCAGTGGCGTCTTGCTACAATGAACGTAGGTTTCAAGTACAACACTCAGTTTGTCAATGGTGATAATCTCGCATTGAATGTGAACCACAATATCAAGGGCGAGCTTCGTGACGGACAGCACCACAGCTGGTACCGTTCAAACTGGCAGTTGTCTTCTCACTACGACCATGCAAACAAGTTCATGGCAGACCTCGTACTTGCAGCCAATGGCTCTAACCGTTCATACCCAGAGAAGTGGGCCTTCTCACCAACTCTCGGTCTTGGTTACATCTATGCAAACAACGATGCTGATGATGCAATAATCAACTATGGTAAGGTACGTGCATCTGGTGGTATCCAGCACACAGACTTCACTCCACAGGCAGGTCTCTGGCTTGCTCCTTGGGACACTTCACACGGTCAGTATGTGCATGGTACCAATCAAGAGGCTTCATGGGGTGCTTTCATGCAGGCTTTCCCTACAGAAAAGTTCCGTCAGGAGACTGCATATAAGGCAAATATCGGTACAGATATCCGCTTGTTCAATTCTGTTGACTTCACATTTGATGCATTCTACCAGAAGCGTACAAACATCCTCGTTCCTGCAAGTCAGTTGAACTCTGCCGTAGTAGGTATTCAGTCAGCTTACGATGACAAGGGTGAAGTTTCAAGCTATGGAGTTGAAATTGGTGCTCGCTATGCTAAGACCTTCGAAAACGGTCTTAACATCTATGGTGGTGCTATGCTCACAGCAACAAAGAACAAGGTTGACAAATGGATTGAGACACCAGCATACGAAAACCTTTCTCTCATAGGGGATGCAGCTGATGCTGCACGTGGTCTCATCGCACTCGGATTCTTCCAGAGTGAAGAAGAAATCGCAAACAGCCCACGTCAGGAGTTCGGTGCTGTAAAGGTTGGCGACATCAAGTACAAGGATGTGAATGGTGATAACGTAATTAACCAGAACGACTTTGTCGCTCTTGACCACGGAACTTCATTCCCAGCATTGAACTATGCCATCAATCTCGGTGCTGAATATAAGGGCATAGGTATCAATGCTACATTCCAGGGTTCAGGCAACCAGATGAAGAATATCCGTTATGTGGATGGTGTATGGGGTGCACTCTCTGACAACCGTAACCTCTCAACAGAGTACTACAACAACTGTTTTGACATTGCGGGTGATGCTGCCATCTACCCACGTCTCTCAACAGAGTCAGTGGCAAACAACGAGCAGGCATCTACAATCTGGTTCCGCAATGCAAAGTGGTTCAAGATGCGTGACTTTGAAGTTTACTACAGACTCCCACAGTCTGTTACATCTTCACTCAAGGTTTCTGATGTCAAGGTTTATCTCCAGGGACAGAACCTCCTTACATGGAGCAACATCGATGCACTGGATGCAGAGAACCTCAACACAGGCTATCCTGTAATGAAGAGCATTAATCTTGGTCTCTCAGTAACATTCTAATGACTACAAACTATGAAACTGAAAAAAATATTTATATATGCACTTCCTGCTGTATTCTCTCTCAGTTCCTGCGTGGATCTTGAGTACAATGAGGTTACATTGCGTGACGAGGACTGGACATACGAGTTCTTCAACGATGGTGTGAAGAACATGATCTGGGATGTTTACGCACAGATGTACAACAATGAATTGGCAGACAACAGCACAAGCTTCCTTGCAGGTGCAACAGACGAGGCACAATATGCCCTCGAAATCGGTGCAGTCAACAACTATTTCAATGGCGGATGGAGTACTGCTAATCCTATTCCTGACACATGGAACAAGTCATACACTGCACTCGCTGAGATACATACCATTCTTGAGAAAATCGACAAGATTGACCTTGAAGAATGGAAGTATAATGACAACTACAAGATATGGCAGCAGCAGTTGGAGAACTTCCCTTATGAGTTGCGTTTCCTCCGTGCCTACTTCTATTTCGAGTTGTTCAAGACTTATGGTGATGTGCCACTTGTAACAACGACTCTCACCAATGGTCAGGCAAACAACATGCAACGTACTCCTGCCGACAAGGTAGTCAAGTTCATCGTTGACGAACTTGACGAGATTGCAACATATCTCCCTATATCTTACGCAGACGAGCCTTATGCAGAGATAGGACGTGCTACACGTGCTGCAGCATACGCTCTCAAGGCACGTACATTGCTCTATGCTGCATCTCCTTTGCACAACCCTACAGGTGATAAGACAAAATGGGCTGCAGCAGCCGAGGCTTCAAAGTATGTCATCGACCATGCAAAGGACTGGGGACTCTCACTCAGTCCATACGCAGAACTCTGGGGTGACAATGCCTTCTTCAACAAGGAACTTATCCTCGGATTTGGTTCTGAGCCAAGCAACTCATTCGAGATGGCGAACTATCCTGTAGGTGTAGAGAACGGTTCATCAGGTACATGTCCTACACAGAGTCTTGTTGACCAGTATGAGTATCAGGACAACGGTCAGACTTTCGGCGAACGTAATTCTGGCGAAACTATCGACCTTACTACAAATCCATACGAGGGACTTGACCCACGTTTTGCGCTTTCTGTAGTAAAGAATGGTGACGAATGGCCAAGCAACGGTACTCAGAAGAAGGTTATCGAAACATTCGTAGGTGGATTCAACGCAGCACCTAAGTATGGAGCTACTCCAACAGGTTATTACCTCCGTAAGCTTGTTGACGGTTCATGTGTTACTACTACCGACAATCAGGTCAAGAAGCACCACACATGGATAGCAATGCGACTTGCAGAGTTCTATCTCGACTTTGCCGAGGCTGCTTTCTATGCAACAGGTAGTGCAAATGATGGTACATACGGAATGACAGCAAACGAGGCAGTCAACGTCCTCCGTAACCGTTCTGACATTGCTATGCCTGCCTTCACAGAGGATGGCGATGCATGGGTTAAGCGTTATGAGCGTGAGCGCCTTGTGGAACTTGCTTTCGAAAACCACCGTTTCTGGGACGTACGTCGCTGGATGAAGGGTGAGCAGTACTTCAAGAACATTACCGTAGCAACTATCACAGATGCAGGTAATACACTCACTCGCACAATCAAGACTCGTAATTGGGATGAGAAGTACAACCTCTTCCCAATTCCACAGTCAGAGATTCTCAAAAATGGTAACCTCACTCAGAATACAGGTTGGTAAAATAAAACTGAAGATATGAAAAAAATATTTAGATATCTCAATATTGCCACTCTTCTCGTTGTCTTGTCAGCAATGTTTGTAGCATGTGCTGACACAGACAATGATGACAATGGCAACTTAGGACTGAACATCAAGGTGTTCTCTCCTACAGTGGTTGTCCCAGGCCAGCCAATGACAATTAACGGTTCTGGCTTTGGCGATGTAACAGAAATAGAGTTCCCTGGCGAAATAAATGTGACGGACTTCGAGATTGTCACTAACGAAATGATTCGTGTAAAAGCGCCTATTGGATTAAACACATCCGGTCAACTCCTTGTTCGCAATGCTTCTGGTGAAACTGCGACATCACGTCTTTCTCTCACAATTGGCCACACAACTATTTCAGGATATTCTGCAAGAGAATACAAGGAAGGTGGTAAGGTTGATAAAGATTATGATGTAGTCAAGGGCAATACATTGCTTACTGTATATGGTACAGGCATGCAGTTCATGTCAAGCGCAGAGTTTATCGACGAAGATGGTAATCCTATCGTTGTAAATGCAAGCGAGTTCCATCGTGTTGCACCGGGACGTGTCGTAATACAAGTTCCTGCCAAGGTGCTAACAGGTAATTTCTCCGTAAAGCTTCGTACTATTGATGATAACGAGTTTGAAACACCTGTATTTGCATTTGAGACAGCTCAGGATGGTGGCCACTGGGAATACACAAGGCGATTCCTATGGCAAAACGAGAGTGGCAAAGAAGTTGCAGGATGGAGCAGCATATTCCGCATCGGACTTGAAGGAACAGACCCTGATAAGGCATGTATGACTACTGTTGACGAGGAAACATGGACAGCCATCAAGGATGGAGAGGAAGTCTATTTCCTCTTTGAAGGAAGCGAAGCTTCAAATGTACGTATCACGACAGGTTGGTGGTCAGCAGCATACGGTGGTCCAGAACACAACAGTATTGACATGGCAATAGACGATGAGGAAACAGGTAAGAAGTTAATCCTGCTTAACTTCAAGGCTGACGGTAATCTCTATGACCTTCTTGATGCACAGCACCTCCTTTTTACAGGTGATGCCTATAAACCACTCGGCCTCTTCGTGGTTGATAAGAAATGGATCGAAGGTGGCGGAGGTCACTTCGAGACAGTAAGAGAGTCTTTCTGGAAGAATGACGGTTCAATAGGTAAGCCGGAATGGAAAGGCTACTATCGCTTCGGTCTTGACGGTCACGATGGCAATAACGAATGTGCCACAACATTCGATGAAGAGACATGGATAAAGTTTATGACAGAACCTATCCGTATTGCTATTGAAAAAACTGGAGACGCAGATCCTAATGTGCGTGTAACAACAGGTTGGTGGTCTTCTGACTTCGGCGGTAAGGAATACAACTGGTATCAGAATGTAGAGCAGGATGACAATGGCAACATGTTCATCGAGCTCAATCTTGCCAATGATGCAGACTTCGTAGCATTGCTTGAGGCTCAGCACCTCCTCTTCACTGGAGATGATTACAAGATAATTGAAATCTATCAGGAGAAGGAAATATGGGTTGAAGGTGGAGATGCAAAACCTACGCCTATCGTACTTTGGGAAAATAATACGACAATTGGAGCTTTAAACTGGAATAGTGATTATCGTTTCTCAAATGTTGAGACCATAACAAAAGAAGTAATTCACGCATTCTCAATGGAAGAGTGGTCTATCATAAAGGATGGTACGTTCTATCTGCTGTTTGATGGCGATGAAACTTCTAACTTACGTATCACCACAGGATGGTGGAATGGTGCATACGGAGGTCCAGAGCATAACAGTATCGATATAGCAGAAGATGACCCAGACACTGGCAAGAAGATTATCAAGATTAACCTCAAGGAAGATGGAAATCTCTATGATAACGTAGATGCTCAACATCTTCTCTTCACGGGTGGTGGCTATACTCCACTTAAGATTTTCTACTACAAATAATTTGGATTATAATTTTGAATTGGCGACCTTGCTTCACGGCATGGTCGCCTTTTTATCAAAACATATAATTCTTTTGCGCCATAATCTTTATTATCTCAGATAATTATCGTATATTTGCACTTGAACAAGAACCATGATGTTTATACACACTAAGTATCATACTTAGATGTAATAAACACGATACTTAGCATTGCTAAACATGATACTTGACCAGACTTTTCTAGAGGACGAAAGAAAAGAATGAACAATGAGATTTCTTGATTTTGTATTTTTCGTTCACAGACAAAATGTATAACAATAACAAATAACAATATAAGACAGATGAAATACCGATTATTACTGACTGCTTTTGCCTGCTTTGCCCTTGGCATACAGGCACAGAATATAGAAACTGCAACCGAGGCTGTGGCAAACATGGGACTTGGATGGAATCTTGGTAACACCCTTGATGCAAACTCTCAGAAAGTTTCGGATGTAACAAATGATGCCTACTGGGGCGGTCAAGGACTTGACTCAGAATATTGCTGGGGACAGAAACCGACAACCAAGCCTCAGTTCGAGATGATGAAGAATGCAGGCTTTGGCGCAATACGTGTTCCTGTCACATGGTATAACCACATGGACAAGGACGGCAAGGTAGATGCTGCATGGATGGCACGAGTACACGAAGTCGTGGACTATGTCATTGAGTCAGGACTGTACTGCATCATCAATGTTCATCACGATACTGGTGCTGATAGCGACAATTCAAGGTCGTGGATAAAAGCAGACATGACAACATACAATAATCAGAAGGAACGCTATGAATATCTTTGGCAACAGATTGCCAATGAGTTCAAGGACTATGACGGTCACCTTCTCTTTGAGGCATACAACGAGATGCTTGACATCAAGAGTTCTTGGTGCTTTGCCTCATTCAATACAACCAACCGTTACGATGCAACAATTGCAAAATCTGCATACGATGCCATCAACAGTTATGCACAGTCTTTTGTAAATACCGTTCGTGCCACAGGTGGCAACAATGCACAACGTAACCTCATCGTCAACACTTACGGTGCTTGTAGTGGCGAAGGAACGTGGAACACTCATCTCGCAGAACCGCTACAGAAGATGGCTCTTCCTGAGGATAATGTACAGAACCATATTATCTTCGAGATTCATACATATCCAACCATTGCCAACAACACACTTGCATCTATCAAATCAAACATCGACCAGTGTATCAAGAACCTTAAGACGCACCTCGTCTCCAAAGGTGCTCCTGTCATCATAGGCGAGTGGGGAACAAACAACGTGGATGCAGGTGATGGCAAAACAGACTATGATGTACGCAGAGAGTTGATGCTTGACTTCGTGGAATACTTCGTGAAACAGATGAAGGCAAACGGCATGGCGCCATTCTACTGGATGGGACTGACCGATGGAACATACCGCACATTCCCAGCATTCAACCAGCCCGACCTTGCCGAACGCATGGCAAAGGCTTATCATGGCGACGACTTTAATGGCAAGTATCCTATATATACTCAACCAGCAACCGTGACATGCTTTGAAGGGACAAAAGAACTCGGATGGGGTAACGGTATAAATATTGAGGCACAAGTATTTAAGAACGCTGGTGAAAAGTGTCAGTTAGAACTTACATACACCCAAAGCATCAACTCAGGAGATGACATCCAGCTCTACTATGGAGATTGGTCAGAGAAGTCTAAATTCATTGTCAATGGCAGAACATACACTGCTGACTTCAATCCAGGAAGTACGTATGGCACGAAAGCAAACTCTGAACATGTGACTACATTCACATTTCCAAAGAACAACTATGAGCAGATTGCACAATTAGGACTCATTATCCATGGAACAGGTGTCACTCTCAAGAAGGCTGTAATCACAGACCCAGTTGCCTTGGTAGGTATTGATGCGCCACACTCTACCGTCACATCATCTGCCATATACAACCTTTCTGGTCAACGTGTAAGCGAGAACTATAAAGGCATTGTCATCAAAAATGGCAAAAAAGTGCTCATAAAGTAGATGGTTAAGAAAGATTTCCTCTGGTGTTTTTGGTAGTAAGGAATATAATATTTATTTTTGCAACCGTGGTTGATTCAACCATGGTTGCAAAACATAAATAACTATAAAAGATGAAATTCTATAACAGAGAAAAAGAACTTGCTGAACTAAAAAGAATAGAAAATCTATCATTTGATGACCATAGTCGAATGGTAGTGATTACGGGTAGAAGACGTATAGGAAAAACAAGTCTTGTGAAACGTGCATTTGCAGATGGCGACATGTTATATCTATTCGCTTTCTATGTTAAAATCCAAATATTTTGACCGTTATTTTTAATTTATGCTGAAATCATATAATTTTTATCGAATACTTGCTTATTTTTGACCATTGCGGTCGCTATATGAACGAGTTTGTTTTTGACGTTGTTTAG
>JAFYAT010000048.1 GCA_017540585.1 Bacteroidaceae bacterium
ACGTCTGCTGATTCGGCTTCCTTCGTTGCCTCTCACCAGCCGAGCACTGCCCCCCAAGCTTTCTGAAAAGATATTCAATCTTTTCAGAAGGCTTGTCCCGTGGGGGAGGAGAAGGAGTTACCATAGTCAAGCTTGTCCTTTGCTAATCTTCTTCCGTTACAGTTCACGATGCGTTCGCATCGACTTCAAAATTGGTGCATCACCACTTTTGAACTGGTGACACACCAATTTCAAACTGGTGCACCACCAATTCTAAATTGGTGTACCACCATTTTTTTATTGGCGGGTCACCAATTTTTAATTGACGCTCCGTCAATTTTTAACTGACGAGTCGTCACTTTTCAATTGATGGCCGTCGTTTTCAAATTGACGGTCGTCGATTTTAATTTGACGGTCGTCGTTTTTCAATTGACGGCCGTCGATTTTTTATTCAACCAAGCGAATGACGATATTCTTCCAATTGAGTTCTGTTCTTGTTCGTGGACATTTGCCGCCTATGGCGGCGGGTTCTTAAAATAAGATTAGCCACCGCAAGGTGGCGCATTTCTTGAAAAAACAAATGTGAAGGTGGCGTTACCGCTTATCTCGATATGTGTAAATGTTTCATGATATTTGCTGAAATTGTTCATCTGATGTTACTTGATAAGTGTAATTGCATATTATGACGCTTTGTGGAAGTTATTGATTATTAAAGCGTGTGTAGTGCATGTGAAGTTTTGGTGAACTTTTTTTGTAACATAAATACATTACTTTTTGCTGAAAACAACTAATTTTGTGGTGTAAAACAGAAATCTCGTATAAACAATCCGTAACACTCGCATTAACTCTATATAGTATGACTTTAAGACGAATTATACCTTTCTCCCTGATGCTTCTTTCGCTTAATGGCGCAAGTGCATCTGTTGTACATAATACCAGTATGGACGATAATTCTGCTGTCATTGTCGCACCTTGGTTCGGTTCGTTGTATGATGAACTGTCATCCTTAATAGATTTACTTGGCGACAGACACATCGGTTTTGAAAAGGGTGAGTATGCACCTTTCAACAATCGTGAGGTTATCAAGACATACAAGGAAGCAAGGCAATATCTCGAAAGCACAACAGAGAATGATGCTGACTATGAAAAGTTACAGCAGTATGTTGATGTGTTGTGTGACACCGTTAATACATGGAAGAAGAATGCTGAAAGGATAAATGCTATATACAATCCGAGTTTCTCGCTTGTGAAGCCAAATACTTATAGCGACTTACCAGGATGGGCTATTCATGACGAGACTGTTCCGACTCCTCGTATGGGTTTGTCTCAATGTACGTCTGTTACTTCTTCATCAAACTGGGACATGTTCGACAATGCCAAGGGCTCTGTAAATCTTGATGGCGAGGAAAATACCTTTAGTACCGCTGCAAAGTTTGTGTTTGAAAATAACGCATTAGACTTCTGCTCCACAAGGTCTGTCTATTCATACGGTGATGAAGAGGGATACGAACTTCCACTTGTGCCTGGAAAAACTTATAAGTTCAGTGCGCAGGTAGGCAATTGTGGAACTAAGGGGACTGTCACATTTGATGTTTATAACGCAAGGACAGGTAAGTTCATCGGCTTTACAGAATGTGAACCACAGGTGTGTCTGTTTGAGCACTCAGAGAGACCTGAAGAGATATATTTCACATTTAAGACAGGGGCTGTGGATGATTATGACAATACGTTGAAGAACTATAGTGAACATGAAAACTACAGGCTGGTGATGCGTAATAGTAATGTTAATGCCGTGTGGTCATTGGTAATGTCTAACCTCAGTCTCAAGATGGTGGATGAACCAGGTGAGAAGACTGATACCATTAAGATTGATGTCACTACGCCAGTTGGGAATGAACTTCAGAATGTCACAGTACAACAAATAGACCTCCCAGATGAGGACGATTGTGAGTCAACAGTCTATTCTGCCATTGACGAGTCAAAGGATATGATTGTCACTTTCAAAGTTCCTGTTGAGGTTGTGCTAAGTGACAACAAGTATTACATTGTAATTACCATGAGACCTGTATGTGGTTCAAGGGCTCGTCCTTCATACCTCGAGTTCGGACTGAAGGGAGTACCTACAAGGTTGCAGACCAAGGCTCCTGTGGAAGACGAAGAGTATATGTCACTCGGACAATATGTATATACTGGCGAGAAGGAAGAAACCTTTGTTCTTGAATACAATGGAACGGATGACATCACAGATGCTTCAGTCGTAATTACAGCTAAGGCTCCGACAGACAAGGAACATGAAGGCTCAATAGCCATCAAGGACATCTCACTCGTGTCGGGCAACAACATCACTGGTATCAGACCTGTGCGACAGACAAAGACAGATGTGCCATCTGGTATCTACACAATACAAGGAACAAGGATTAACTCAATACGTAAGGGAATGAACTTAGTAAGAATGAATGACGGCTCTTTCAGAAAGATAATCTATTAATCCCTCCCTTCTATTATCTATCTGTTTGGCAGCCCTGGGAGCACTACTCCCGGGGTTGCCTTGTGTCTTGTAGATAGGAGTTAACCGAAGTTAGCAGATGTTCCTCATGTTGTAACAATGATTTAACAATGTTTTAATGGTGATTAAATACCGTTAAAACGCTGTTAAAGTATTGTTTAATCAAGGAAATAAGTAGCTTCGCATAATAAAAATATTATTTACCGAATAAAAAGTCGTACCTTTGCGGAGTTGTTTTACTCGAAAATAGATGGAAAAGAAGGAACTGAGGCGGATAATCCGTGAACGTAAGGCTGCATACTCTAAGGAGAGCCTGAAGGTGATGTCAGATGACATCTGCCGTAGCGTCATGGCTGATGGTGCATGGAGGGCATCAGGTGTGGTATTGTTGTATCACGCATTGGCTGATGAAGTGTGTACGGATATGCTGATACGTAGTGCGGAGATTATGAATAAGACCATACTGCTGCCCGTTGTCGTGGGTGACGAACTCGAACTGAGGGTGTATGAGGGACGTGAGTCCTTGACATTAGGCTCTTATGGCATTCTCGAACCTACTGGCACTCTCTTCCCTGAGAGCGAGTATCACAAGATAGACCTTGCTATCATCCCCGGCATGGCATTTGACGAGCATCGTAATCGCCTTGGTCGTGGTAAGGGTTACTATGACCGACTGTTGCCAAAGATACGCAATGCCTACAAGATAGGAGTCTGTTTTCCTTTCCAACTAATGGAATGCATACCTTCTGAACCGCATGATGTGAAGGTTAATGAAATAGAGACACTCTATAAATGAAGAATTCAAAAAACATTTGCAATAATCGTCATATCAGCAAACGGAGTAAAATGTTTTTTTCACTCTTCACTTTTCACTCTTCACTTTAAAAGCCGTAACTTTGCAGCATGGAACAGTTAAATCAGATAAATCTTCCAAAGGTTGACTCTACGAACACCTTTGTACGCGATATGCTTGATAGTGGTGGGGTATTGCCTGGCATCACTATCGTTACGGCAGACGAACAGACTGCTGGTAGAGGACAGACAGGCAACAGCTGGGAGTCGGAAAAGGGTAAGAATATTATTTTCTCGTTGTTGTGTCATCCTGATTTTATCGTACCTCCTAAACAGTTCATCTTGTCACAGTGCATGGCTCTTGCCGTACAACATGTACTCAGCAAGCATATTACTGATGCTGGCAAGGAAGATGTGGTGAGTATCAAGTGGCCGAATGACATATATGTGGGTGACAAGAAGATTTGTGGTACTCTCATTGAGTGTGACCTTATGGGAAAGTCGATATCCAATTGCATCATTGGAACGGGTATAAATGTCAATCAGATGGTATTCGTAAGTGATGCACCGAATCCTGTATCGTTGAAACAGATTATAGGCGCAGATTCTGATTGTGATGCCATGATACGTGAGGTTGTTGACTTGTTCTGCGAGTATTACGGACTTGCACGTGAAGGCAAAGGTGATGAAGTTGTTGACAAGTATATGGAACACCTGTACAGGAAGACAGGTTTCCATCGTTACTCTGACGTGCGTGGCGAGTTTATGGCTGAAATAGCAGGTATAGAGCCTACTGGTCATCTTCTTCTCCGTTTCGATAACGGCAATGTCGTGAGATACGAGTTTAAGGAAGTTTCATTTATATTGAACAGATAACAGACATGGTTAGTCCAAAGAACATACATATTGCGGATTACAATTATCCGCTTCCAGATGAACGCATAGCCAAGTTCCCTTTGGCAGAGCGTGACAGCAGTAAATTGCTTATATACAATATGGGAGAGGTGAGTGAAGATGTGTTTACTTCCTTGCCTAAGTACCTGCCTAAGGGTGCGTTGATGGTGTTCAACAATACCAAGGTCATACAGGCTCGTCTGCATTTCCGTAAGGCACAGGTGCAGGAAGGCGTGCAGGGCGCAATGATTGAGGTGTTTTGTCTTGAACCTGCTGTGCCTAATGACTATCAGGTCAATTTCTCTGCTAAGGGTTGCGTGCAATGGTACTGCCTCGTTGGTAACCTGAAGAAATGGAAGGAAGGCAAGCTTACTCGTGAGATAAGTATGCCAGATGGCAATGTGGTTGTTCTTGCATGTGAGCGCAAGGGATTGCATGGCACGAGTCATGTAGTTGAGTTTACATGGGACGGTAATTACACATGGGCAGAGCTGTTGGATGCTGTTGGCGAGTTGCCTATTCCTCCATACCTCAACCGTGAGACACAGGAGTCAGACAAGAAGACATACCAGACAGTCTATTCAAAGATAAAGGGAAGTGTTGCTGCTCCAACTGCAGGATTACACTTCACGGAACGTGTTCTTAAAGCCATTGATGAGGCTGGTGTAGAGCGCGAAGAGGTAACTCTTCATGTGGGCGCAGGAACATTCAAGCCAGTGAAGAGCGAGGAGATAGGCGGTCACGATATGCACACTGAGCATATTGCTGTTCGTCGTCAGACTATAGAGAAACTTATAGCACACAATGGTGAGGCTATTGCAGTCGGTACGACAAGTGTACGTACCCTTGAGAGTCTCTACTATATGGGAATCAAGAGTGAAGTGTTAAGCGCTAAAGGCGAAGAGACAGGTGATGGCGAGGAACTACACGTAGAACAGTGGATGCCATACGAGTATGCTGAGCAATGCGAGAAGAACGGACAGAAGCCTCAGACTACCGTTGATGCACTCAAGGCTCTGCTTGCGTATCTTGACCGTCATAATATGGATGTACTTCATTCAAGTACACAGATTATCATTGCTCCAGGATATGAGTATCATATCGTGAAGCGTATGGTGACTAACTTCCATCAGCCACAAAGCACGCTCTTGTTGCTTGTATCTGCATTCGTCAAGGGCGACTGGCACAAGATATATGACTATGCACTTGCTCACGACTTCCGTTTCCTGAGCTATGGCGACTCATCGTTGCTGATACCCCAAAGTTAAAAGTTATAAATTAAAAGGTAAAACGGAGCCATCGACGGCATAGCATGTTAATTGTTAATTATTAATTGTTGAATGATAGCAACAGAAAAAGATAATATGGAAGAGATGTTTCCTGTTGTTGATGAAGAAGGAAACATCGTGAGTGCTGCCACACGTGGTGAGTGTCATAGTGGCTCAAAGCTTTTGCACCCTGTGGTACATCTTCATCTGTTTAATAGCAAGGGTGAACTGTACCTTCAGAAGCGTCCGGAGTGGAAGGACATACAGCCAGGTAAGTGGGACACCGCCGTTGGGGGGCATATTGACCTTGGCGAATGTGTGGACGATGCACTCAAGCGTGAGGTCATGGAAGAACTCGGTGTCACGGACTTCGTGCCTGAACGCATCACGCAGTATGTGTTTGAATCGGCAAGGGAGAAGGAACTTGTCTTTGTACATAAGACCACATACGATGGTGATATTGTTCCAAGTGCTGAAACGGACGGTGGTCGCTTTTGGACTATAGACGAGATTAAGGCAAATATAGGAAAGGGTGTGTTTACTCCTAACTTTGAGAGTGAAATAGAAAGAATCGCCCTCATCTAATCCCCACAGGGGGGACTAAAGGCAAGCCAGGTTAGGATTGCCGTAGCTCAAAATTCAGAACTAATAATAACTAACCATATACAACTTATGAACAAACTGTTTTCAATAAGGGTGATAGCTACTATGGTGGTAGCCATTCTTAATTCATCACTCTTCACCGTCAATTCTGTTGCTCAGAACAAGAATGAGGCAATATGGCTTGACATCAACGGAGTGCGTGACCTTACTGCCGATTCGCTCGACATAGCCAATCAGGCACGTCCAGTACCAGGGTCATCACGCAAGGGCAACAATCCAGTGTTGTTCCTCGTTGGTAACTCTACCATGCGTACTGGTACTCGTGGCAATGGTGACAACGGTCAATGGGGTTGGGGCTTTTACGCTCACGAATTCTTTGACGAGAACAAGGTGACTGTGGAGAATCACGCCCTTGGCGGTACATCTCCACGTACATTCTACAATAATCTGTGGGCTCCGGTTCTTGCTGCTGTCAAGAAGGGCGATTATGTGTTCCTCGAACTTGGTCATAACGACAACGGACCAATAGACTCCATCCGTGCGCGTTCAAGCTATCGTCCAAATGGTGAGCTGAGTATCACGGACGACTCAATAGAGATATACAACAAGGTGACTAAAAAGAATGAGGTGGTATATACTTTTGGTGGATACACACGTCGTTTTATCAATGAGGTTCGTGCTAAGGGGGCTATACCTGTACTCTTTACGCTCACTCCTCGTAATGCATACGAACCAAACGACCCTACAAGGATTCAGCGTAAGCTCAAGGACTTCACACCAGCCATCTTTACTATAGCAAAGGAGATGGACTGCCCAGTAATTGACCTCAATGACATCTCTGCCAAGAAGCTTGAGTCGTATGGTAAGTGGAAGACAGACTATCACTTCTACATCGACAAGATACATTCATCTGCTTTCGGTGCTATGATGAATGCTCGTAGTGCTGCCGAAGGACTTGCTGCCTGTACCGACCCACGTGTCAAGGTGCTCAAGGATGCCATGAATGACCGTGTCATTCCTAAGCGTTGCGACCAGAAGCGTCAGAAAGGTAAGCCTATGGTGTTCCTCTGTGGTGACTCAACAGGAAAGAACTATGACAAGGACCTTGATGGTATGTGGGGTTGGGGCTCTCAGGCATATACCGTCTTTGACTCAACAAAGTGCGTGTTCCAGAATCAGGCAAAGGCTGGTCGTTCAACCCGTACATATCTCGAAGAAGAGCGTTGGGAGGAAGTGTATAACTCACTTGAACCAGGTGATGTGGTGTTTATTCAATATGGTCATAATGATATTGGTGGTATAGATAAGGACAAGGAACGTGGCGTTATTGCCTGTGCTCAGGACACAAGTCATGTGTATCACATGAAGAGCTCAGGCAAGAACAAGGTAATCTATTCCTTTGGCTGGTACATCAAGAAGATGGTACGTGATTGTCAGGAAAAGGGTGCAACACCTATCGTCCTTTCATTTACTCCACGTAATGAGTGGCATTGGGGCAAGGGAGAGACATTTGGTTCTTTTTATCCTGTAAATGAGAAGAAGAATAGACAATATATTGAGCGTCGTAATGACAAGTATATCCCAGAGTGGGACAAGCAGATTGCCGAAGAGTGTGGCGTGGAGTTCATCGATGTTCATAATATCACAGCTGACTACCTCGACAAGAAATGTGGAAAGAAAGGTAAGGCTGCTGCCATGGAATACTTCAACCATGACCACACACATACTTCGCTCAAGGGTGCTCATCTTAACGCACAGAGCGTAGCAAAGGGATTGAAGCAGAATAAGTCTGCTGTTGCTAAGCTGTTGAAGTAACCCTTCTAAGGTTGTAAGGTTATGAGGTATATGGTTTTCGGGTTTGTTATCAAGCTTGTACAACCATTAAAACTTCATAACCTTATAACTTGAAAACCTTAATTAATAGAACAATCACAAAACAATAAATCCGTAACTCAATTCAAATGTTCAATAGAATCTTAACACTATCCGTATTTGTCCTTCTTTCTCTCTCGTGTAATGCAGAGAAAGACTATGAAAAAGTTGCGAGGGACTTCCTCAAATCAAGATGTAACTTCTCTATCTCCTTTCTCGCTACAGTAACGAGGACGGAAGATTGTATCGTGCTGTCATCAAAGAATGGTAGGTGCTTTGTCATCATGGCTGATGAGAAGTATGATGATGTGCTCGACAGCCCAATACTGGCTTACAGTACCGAGTCGTATATCGGTCCTGAAAAAGAAAAAAGGGTTGATGAAGAGAATATCCTCGATTATTACCGAAGGGTATTGCGCACACTCAAGGCTGATTCCGCTGTATATAAGTCGCAGGACTATATGACGGGAGAGAAACAACTCAAAACTGTCGTGTTTGGTCAGCAGAAGTTTGATATGCTCGTCATTGGTGAACGTGGTATGCGTGTGGCTGGATGTGTACCAACTTCGGCTACACAGATGATGTATTACCATAAGTGGCCGGACTATGCAACGGGCAAGTACCTGTTCTATTCCTCAGAGCATGGAGCCTTGTATATAAATGTGGATGGTATGCACCTCAACTGGCCAGAGGACTGTTCCATATACAATGGTACTACACGTAGGCTTGTTGCACCTTCACGTTTTATTGCTATCAACGGATTCCTTTTTGAGGCTAACTTTGGTCTTGAACGTACATCTGCAGACATGAGTTTCTGCAAGCGTTCGTTCGTATGTCATTATGGCTATTCACGTAAGATGGTTTATACCTATAATGATGACGAAAACAAGATGCTTCGTGTACTCAGAAACGAGATTGATGTTGACCGTCCTGTCATGGTAGGACGATGGGGACATGCTTTCATTATCGACGGCTATAAGGATGACTATTTCCACTTCAACCTCGGATGGTATGGCTATCGTGACGGTTTCTACCGTCTGTTCCCTGGTATTGGCAGAAAAGCTGAAAATGATGGATGGGAAATGATTACGGGTATCATGCCCGAACGCAAGACCGAGTTTACTCAGAAGACCATCACTCTCGCAAAGGCGGGAACACTTGCCGACCATATCACAGCAGAGGATTATGATAATCTCGGAAAACTGAAGGTTGTGGGTCCTCTCAATGGTAAGGATATTTGCTTACTTCGTAACCTCTCAGGTGGTGCAGCAATTGATGTGCCAATAGAGAAGCGTGGTGTACTTTCTGAACTTGACCTGAGTGAGGCAAGTATCGTGGCATCGGATGATGTATATTATGAAAATTGGGAGTTCAGCGATGAGTCAAAGTCATATCAGAATTGTCATGAATGGAATGATTCATGGCAGGAGGAAATCATTCCTCACAAGGCTTATCTCACCAAGTTTCATACAAAGAATAACAGCTTTGGAACGTATATGTTCTTTGGTTGTGACGGTTTGGAGAATCTTATCCTTCCAAACAGCATCACCACATTCGGGTGGTCTGCTCTCCATGGATGTACTTGTCTCCGCACCATCACCATTCCTGCATCTGTCAAGTATGTAAAGAATAATATGCTTCGCAAGTGTAAGATGCTCGAAGAAATCCGTTGTTCTAAGGATGCCATGTTCATCAAGGTAGATACTATTGCTACCGATACTACTGTCAAGCATCCTTTCGATGGTCTTTATCCTTATACGTCAGTCACGCTGTATTAGCGAGGACTTAGGATATCTTAGGAAGATCTGGGTGTTCCTAGGATTTCTTAGGACATCCTAGGTATTCTTAGGCATTCCTAGGGTTTCCTAAAAGCTTATCTATTTTAGCTTCAAGTTCTTTTATTTTTGCTTTTAGCTGATTGTTTTCTGCTTCAAGAGTTCGTATGTGGGTGTCTTGTTGTTGGCGGTAGCCTGTGCGGGCTGCGTACATACGCTCTTTGATACCTCCTTCGGTGACGAATTTGTGCTCTAGTTTCTCTATGTATGCGTACATCATTTTATCTGTCTGGTGACAGAGAGTCAACATAAGGTTTGCCATTTCTTCGTCGTTCATCTTGTCTATGAGGTGAGCATAGTCTGCATAGTCATTATGAGAGTGACAGTAGTCTCGCAGACATTGCAGTCGTTCGTTATCTGTGGACCATACTGGCAAGTGGTGAGTGTTGAGATAGTCATTGTAGTCAGCTCTCAGTTCCTGAAGACTACCACGAGCTACGTTGAGCAACTTAATCTCCATCTCTGAGCTTGTCTGCCCATCTTCGCTACCTTCCACAATGTTTTGTTTGCCCGAACGTGCAGCTTGTACCATTTGGTCAACGGTTCTGTCTCCGTATGGAGGCAAGTATCGTTTGCAGAACTCAACCGTCAGTTGATAGATGGTATCGCTCTTGCGGTAGAAGTATAGTTCTTTCCATACTACTGCTTTCTTTAATACTTTGCCTTTGGTATCGTAATCCATTCTTCTTAGTTTTATGTTTTACTGTTATCTCTCCGTCCTGTGGGGGAATGTTTTTACTTGTACAGATACCTCCTTATGCTGCGCTTAGGTGTCTTCTCGAACTCTTCGGATTTGAGTTCGATGGCTGAGATGTTGGCGAACTTAGGAAGAGCATCGTTGATGTTTTTGCGGTACATGTCGAGGTTGTTGTTGATGAAGTCAGGGGTGAGATTCTTCTGCTGCATCGTCTTCTCGGAGATATAGACGAGGGCAACGAGTTTCTCGCCACGCTGTACTACGACACATTCCTCAAAGTTGGTGAGGGAGAGTATCTTGTCTTCTATCTCCTCTGGGTAGATGTTCTGACCATTTGCTCCGAGGAGCATGGTCTTCTTACGTCCACGGATGAAGAGATAGCCGTCCTCGTCGAGTGTACCGAGGTCGCCCGTGTGTAGCCATCCGTCAGAGTCGATAGCCTCTGCCGTCTCCTCTGGGTTCTTGTAGT
>JAFYAT010000049.1 GCA_017540585.1 Bacteroidaceae bacterium
ACAAGCCTTCATGGCTACAGGCCCCTTGTCCTTGTTGACACACGATACAAACACCTTGCGACCTTTCGGTCCCTTCTTGCGAAGTTCGATGATGTGACGTGGACAAGCCTTCACACAAGCACCACACGACGTACACTTCTCTTCATCGACCTCGGGAAGACCGGTCTCAGGATTCATGTGGATAGCGTCAAACTGACAAGCAGCTACGCAATCGCCACAGCCCAGACAACCGAATCCGCAAGCCGTCTCACCAGCACCGCATGAGTTCATGGCAGCACAGGTGCGCAAACCACTGTACTCAGCAATCTTCGGACGCATCTCGCATGTTCCGTTACAACGTACTACGGCAACCATAGGCTCACCGTTGGCAATGGCCATACCCAGGAGGTCGGCAACCTTGCCCATCACTTCTTGTCCGCCAACGGGACACTTAAGCCCGTCGATGCTGCCAGCGTCGGCACCCTTGACAAGTGCATCGGCCAAGCCGCCACATCCAGCGAAGCCACATCCGCCACAGTTGGCACCAGGCAATTGCTCTGTGACCTGGGCAATACGTGGATCTTCATAGACGTAGAACTTCTTGGAGCAGACATACAGCACAAGAGCTGCTATCAGTCCGATAGCGCCCAACACTGCAACTGCAATCAAAATAAAATCCATAAAGTTAACTTTTTATTTGTTTTAGTTTGTTATATGATTATTCGATTGAAAAAGAGAGCTTGTCGCGAATACGGTCTCGCAACAAGTAAAGGACAGCATAATAAGGAACTAAGGCACCAAGTCCGCTCAGCGCAGCAATGCCCTCATTGCCAGTTATCAACAATACGGCAACCAATACTCCAACCAACACGACGAAAGGCAATCCAAAGCCCATCAACAGGGCATGAGCTGCCACCTGTGTGGAGGCTGTCACCGTCACAGCATCACCCACCTTCAAACGACGGGTATCTACATGATATACGTCCACCAGCTTTTCTTTTGATTCAGAAGCATTGCAATAGCCTGACACCTTGCAAGCGGCACACGCAGAAGTCTGGACAATACGCACTTGTACGCTATCATCCATCACATTCTCAACAATCCCCGAATGCTTTATTTTATTACTCATTAGTATATCAAGTAGTCTTAACAACGGCAAAGGTACTATAAAAATATGAATTACACACGCGCTCGCGAAGATTTTTTTGAAAAAAAACCGTAATCGTTTGCAATGACGCTATCTTTTTCTCTCAAAAAATTTGTTTATTCGCTCACTTATTCGTACCTTTGTCTCGTCAAAAAAAGCATAAACACGATGAAAGCTACTGAACAAACATTGCAACAAACCGAACGAGCCATCCGCAAGATTGCAGAAAAGTTCCCTGCCAACGAGGAAGCTACATTACTGACGGATATCCATATCCGTGTGTCACAGGAAACGGGTGAGATGCTGGCATTCGACGATGATGACAACGAAATAAACCGTTGTGTCATTGAGCAATGGATAGATAACAAGGATGATGACTTCTACAAAGATGTAGCCAGCACCCTACGTACCATCCTCAACAACCGTAAGGACCTGATTGAGCAGATGTCTGTTTTGAAGCCTTATTCCTTTGTGCTGGAAGATGACGATCGAGAGGCCATCGAAGAACTTTATTTGGTTGACGATGACATCGTGATACTTAACGATGACTTGATGGCTGACCTTGACAAGGATTTGGACGACTTCCTTGACAAGCTCCTAAAAGTGTAAAATCCTTGTTCGAATACAAACAATAAGAGTAGGGTTTCTGCCCTACTCTTTTCCTTTAAACATCCTATCGTAATCTTCCATGGCTTTCTCGTCAACTTCCGTCGAGGCTTCATCTGGAATTTCCGGTATGTCAAAAACTTCTTCTTCCAACCATGCAACGGAATCGTCCGAATTTATCACTATCATGGTATCATTGGTGACCACGGAGTCTGGCTCCGTCCACTCCTCCGCCTGTTTCTGACTATGGTCATTACGTACAGAGCAAGCAGTCAGTATCACCAGGCCTATGGCTGCATACAACAATCTTTTCATCCTTTTATCTCGTCTTCTTTATCATTATCTAACTCTAAGCAAGTCGCCTGGCTTGATTACATAATCAGGACTAAGGCCATTCATCTTATAGAGATATTTCAATCTGATACCATAACGTTGTGAGATAATATACATCGACTCACCTGGCTGTACTCTATGGGGCCTTTTCTTAAATGCCTTCGGAGCCTTTTTGGCTTTCTTGCCCAACCAAATAATCTCGCCTTCCTCCAACACGTCATGTTTGTCTCTTTCGTTATATTTTGCCAGTTTGCGGTATGATATATCCACGTCTTCTGCAATTCTGCGGAACGTGTCGCCACGTCTTGCCCTTATATAATAGTTCTTGTTGAAGGTATAGATATTACGCATCTCACCCTGCTGCAACAGAATGTTCTCCCTTTTGTTAAATTCTTTACCTTCATCATACTGATAAAGTTTATAGGTTTCGATAATCTCTATCAACTTGGCGGCATACGTCGGACTCGTGGCATATCCACAGGCTTTCAGACCCTTAGCCCAACCCTTATAGTCTGTACGCTTCAAGTCAAACAGCCTGCGATAGCGCTGACTGGTACTCAGAAATACCGAGTGGTAAACATAGCTCTGATAGGCATTGTCGTATGCTCTGAAACACTCTCC
>JAFYAT010000050.1 GCA_017540585.1 Bacteroidaceae bacterium
ACTTCATGTGTCTGTCCGTTCTGGTATTCACTTAGATTCTTGTTTGTTAGTGTACAGAACCAAATGCACAGCAGAGGTCTGTATCACACACGTCTTTAGGTTTTGTTGTCAATGGAGCAGGTATCCAAGTATGTCTTTTACAAGTATAATACTCTCCAGATTCTATCGCCAAGCCGTAGTTAGAACTTGGCGAAGCGGGACTCTTATTCCATATTCATGATACGTGCAGCATACTTGCCGATGATATCGAACTCAAGGTTCACCTTGGTGCCCACCTCGATGGCATGGAAGTTGGTATGCTCGTATGTGTAAGGAATGATGTTAACCTGAAACGAGTCATTCTGCGAGTTGCATACGGTGAGACTCACGCCATTCACAGTCACACTACCCTTGTCAACTGTAAGATAGCCCTTCTTTGCCATCTCACGGTCATAGTCATACTTGAAAGTATATGTGTAACTACCCTGCTGGTCAATCTTCTCAGTACATACGGCTGTCTGGTCAACGTGACCCTGCACGATGTGACCATCGAGACGACCGTTCATCATCATAGAACGCTCCACATTCACCTTGTCGCCTGGTTTGAGGATACCGAGATTGCTCTTGAGGAGAGTCTCCTTCATGGCTGTCACTGTGTATGTGTTGTCCTTTATCTTAACCACAGTGAGACACACACCATTGTGTGCAACACTCTGGTCAATCTTGAGCTCATTAACGAAAGAACAAGTGAGAGTAAAGTGCATGTTCTCCTGTTCCTTCTCAACTGCAACAACAGTTGCAAATTCTTCTACTATTCCACTAAACATATTATCAATAATGTAAAATTTCAAATCTTTTTTCATGACCTCGACAAAAATAATCATGTTTCAAGCCAACAATTCATGTCTGAAGTCAACCTGGGAAATCCCCCTAAATTTCTCGCAAATTTACGGATAAAGGATGAAAACACCAAAGATTTTGCTCTAAACGTGCATTTTTAGTTCTGTGTATTTGTTTTTCAACACATAGAACCAAGAGGACACATAGTATTCTCGGTAGCGTGTGTATCCTTTAATTTTCATGTTTTGCTTAAAACAAATAAGCCATCAAAAGAGAAAGCACAAAAGGATAACAATATATGACATTACGTCATAATCTAAGTACTATTGAAGTAGTGACTAAGTAGTGACTAAGTACTGACTCATTAGGGTCGAAGTACTGACTATGAAGTTTAGGACAAAAAAGGGATGGGCAAAGGAGATTTCGTCTTGCATAATTGATATAAAGAGAACGTATCGGCAATACCTATCCAAACAGTCTCAAAGCATCATAAAAAAATGGGGAGAAAAGTCAACAGCAACGAAAGAGGTATTGCAAGTATCAAAAAAATGCCATATCTTTGCACCAAACTTAATCAGACAAAATGAAAAGAATACTAACAACTCTGCTCGTAGCGGGCACCATACTAACCAGCAAATCATTTGCACAAAATACATTCACATTCGGCACACCGACATCACCAGACGGACAGACAATCATGGTGGATGCCAACGGATTTATCATCAACGGCAAGCACACCATTCCCGTTATGGGCGAGATGCACTATGCACGTGTACCACAAAGCGACTGGCGACGTGAGATTCGCAAGATGAAGGCGGGCGGAATAACCATTCTTTCCACATACGTATTCTGGATTCATCATGAGGCAGAACAAGGCGTGTGGAATTGGGACGGCAACCGCAACCTCAGACGTTTCATAGAGATATGTCGTGAGGAGCAGATGCCCGTCGTGCTCCGTGTAGGTCCTTTCTGCCACGGTGAGGTATATCAAGGCGGATTCCCTGACTGGCTCGTAGAGAAAGCTCAGGCGGACGCAAGGAACTACAAACTCCGCTCCACGGCACCAGGATTTCTCAAAGCAACGGAGAACCTATACAACAACATCTTTGCACAAGTCAAGGGACTTCTTTGGAAGGACGGAGGACCAATCATAGGCATGCAGATAGAGAACGAGTGCCGAGGACCATGGAACTATTATTCTGCACTCAAGGACATGGCTCTCAAAGCAGGTTTCGACCTTCCATTCTATACACGCACAGGATGGCCAAAGTTGAACGGCAAGGAGGTATTCGGCGAGATGCTCCCACTCTACGGCGACTATGCAGACGGATTCTGGGACAGGAAACTGACAGACATGCCTGGCGAATATCCTGCGGCTTTCATCATGAAGGACACACGTCTAAGCGGCGTCATCGCTACGGAGACATTCGGCACGAATCAGGACACGAAAATGGAGGCATCAGACCTCTCATACCCTTACCTTACGTGCGAACTCGGAGGCGGTATGATGCCAGCCTACCATCGACGCATCAACATGTCGGGCAAGGAAATCAAGCCACTTGCCATCTGCAAGCTCGGATCGGGAAGCAACCTGCCAGGATACTATATGTATCATGGCGGTACAAATCCATATTGCGAGGCTCACACCATGGCTGAGACTCAGGCTTCAAGCGTGACCAACTATAACGACATGCCACACATGTCATACGATTTTCAAAGTCCTCTTGGTGAGATGGGACAACTCAACGAGACCGCTTACCACGAGAGCCGACTCCTTCACCAGATGTTACAGGACTGGGGCGAGGAACTGTGCACAATGCACGTTGACACCCTCTCAGAGCACTATGCCCGCCGTGGCTCATTCGAGTTCTACAATGACTATGTGCGCATACTCAACGAGAGCGGAACATCATACGTCACACCACACAACCTAAGTATAGGCGACGTGACCGTGGAAAGCGCAATGGCAGAACCTTTCTGCAAGACAGAGCGCACAACATATTTCGTAGAGATAGAAGGAAAGACACCTGTACTCAACATCAACGGCAAACGATACATAGCCAAACTAAACAAGACTTTCAAGGCAGACGGACAAGAATTCTGTGTACTCTCACGCAAAAAGGCATATACAGCATTCAAGATTGATGGCAAACTCATGTTTGCCAAGCACGGAGGAGTCTTATACAAAGATGGCAAGGACATCGTTGAAGAATACTGGACAGAAAAGAATATAAAGTCAAAAGCAAGTCTCAACAAAGACAAGGCACAACTACGTAACGTAAAGATGGGCAGTCAGAAGGTAGCAGCCATGCCTGTAGAAGATGACTTTGCTCATGCTGCAGAAATGCCACTTGACATTAAAGCGACGGACGCAAACAACCAGTTCCTCAAGATTACATACAAGGGTGATGTAGCAAGGGTTTATGCAGACGGACGTCTCGTGGAAGACAACTTCTGGAACGGCAAACCGATGCTCGTACGCATGTCCGACATCATCGGTAAGCATGCCGTCCTCAAGATTCTGCCTCTCGGCAAGGACTACCCAATCTATCTGCAAAAGGAACAACGCCAGATGCTCAACGAGTCAGAAGACGGACATCTCCTCTCCGTTGACAGCATATCAATACTCACAAGACATACGGTAAAAATAAAATAAGCAACCAAGAATTGCTAAGTAGGTGTGCATAATTATTTTTACAATCCTTGCACCGCCTACTGCGCATCTTCAACGCCTAAAAACAATCGAGTAGGAGTCACTACACTCATTTATTTTAGGCGCTGAACATACATCATCAATCAATACAATCATTATATAAATAATTTTGCACACCTACTTAGTTAACGATTTTAAATTGTTAGCTAACAATTTTCTTTTGTTTACCAACAATACAATATCGCTAACTGATATTTTCCTACCAATCCATTTAACGAAAAAACAATAGGATTATATTAAACGCATATAGGACAATATTCTCTTTTTTCTTCAAAAAACAAAGAAAAACACATGGTTACAGATAGAATTAAGGCACAATTTCATATTTTTGTGTATTGTTTAACAAAACATTCCGTCATAATCATGCGAATATTATCAAAGAACGAAGAGATAGCAAACACGTGGACACATGCCGCAGGAATACTCCTCGGTGTAGTCATCGGCACGATATTCATCGTAATGAACGTGCGTGGCGGTGATGCCTGGTCAGGATGGTCAGTCGGCTTATACCTCAGCGGTATGCTATGCTCCTATATAGCATCAACCGTATATCACGCACTCCCATCTGGTTCAAAGAGCAAGGCACACCTGCGCAAGTGGGACCATGCCGCCATCTATTGGCACATAGCAGGCAGCTATTCCCCTATCACCCTCATGGCACTCCGCGACTCAGGTTTGTGGGGCATAGGTATGTTCATATTCATTTGGGGAGCAGCCATCGTCGGTTCGATAGCAAGCTTTGCACACCTGAAGGAGCACAGTTATCTTGAGACATGCTGCTATGTCCTCATGGGATTATCTGTTGTGGCAGCCTTCGGACCTTTATGGAACGCTGCAGGCCCTATTGCTACGTCATGGATTATAGCAGAAGGTGTGATGTACATTACAGGAGCAATATTCTATTCCATCTACAAAAAGCCATACATGCATACCGTGTTCCACTCCTTTGTCCTACTCGGTTCCGTATGCCACATCGTAGCTGTATGGGAACTACTGATTAAGTACATAGCGTAACCTCATATTTCAAACATCAAACTTATGCGTTCCTTTATTAATCGGAACGCATTTTTTGTATCACAAAGTGACAGCAAAATAATAAAAAAGCATAAAACTGATATTATAAGTAGGTGTGCAAAATTATTTTTACAATCCTTGTACCGCCTACTGCGCATCTTCAACGCCTAAAAACAATCGAGTAGGAGTCACAACACTCATTTATTTTATGCGCTGAACCTACATCATTAATCAATACAATCATTATAAAAATAATTTTGCACACCTACTTAGAATAAACATATAAAAAAGTTTTTTTCATGACAAAAGTTAGAATTGTCATAAAGACACTCGTCAATACATTACAATTAACACGAAAAACGAACAGAAAACAGTTTTTTTACACATAAAAGCAAAAAAAATGACAAAAATATTGCACAAATAAAATAAAGCCCTTACCTTTGCAGTACACAATAGGGTAATAAATATAGGTAGCTAATATGGGTACATATAAGCAGATGTTGACTTTCGTAGGGATACGAGAGTCAATATTCTTTTAAAGCCATTGCGACTTTAGAATTCTTTGGTATCTGCAAGAGTTCACTACCACAAGAACTCTATATTCAGGGTATATTTAAAAAGCTTGGAACACAGAGACCACACAGAACTCAAAGCATTTTTGGAGGGCACAATCGAACAGAATCGAACGGAATCGATTTTTATGTTTCAAAAATACTTGGTGGTACAACCAATTCAACGTATCTTTGCAATGTGATTCTGAAGCTGTCTTATTCACGAACCTCTTACGAAGGGTTCACGAAGGGTTGCCGAAGAGTCTGGGGTAGATAATTGTGCACATACGTCTGCTATGCATAAGTTGAATAGCATCACTTCAATCCCATAGCTTTCTTTGCCTTATCTGTGATGAATGGCATAACCTTGTCATAAGGAATGATGAAGGACACGCTGCCTGCTGCATAGCTGGCAATCTCATAACGAGGGTACGAGAGACAGAGTCCTTTTTCCATTGGAGCTGGCTCGATGCTTGGTAGTGGTATAGTTGAGCCATCAATGAATAGCTGGTCACGAATCTCGCTGTCACTCATATCAGGGTCAAACTCCTTGAAGTATTCCCTAACACCTGCCCATAAGAGAGGCTGCATATCATTCAACTTCTCACGATTGAGGATGCCAGTAATCAGTTCACCTGTCTTGATATTGAATGTATAGGTGGTATTGTTTGTTGAACCATGTGCTCCTCCAAGGTAGATGTATGTATTGTAGTTGAACACAACGATATTCTTGTTCTCATAAATCTTTTGTACCGTGTTGTCAGTATCATACACCATAAGTGGTACCTCACTATAGTCTTCACCATTCTCACGTAGTTCTGCCGTACTAACAAGGTACTGTGTCTGTGATGCCTCTGAAAGCTTATCGAATGTTGCTACACCAACATACTGAGCAATATCAACAAGATTGCCTTCCTTATAAGGTGCTATCTTAGTTTCAATATACTCACTACAAGTCTCCGTCAGTGCCTTATAGATAACATCACGCATCTTCTTTGCCTCGTCAGTCCTGTTGGTAGGTAACTCGATGTTGAAGCTGACGGAAGCATACTCACAAGTATCGGTGTAAGTATAATGTTCAAGCGTAAAGTGAGACGCATCATCGTCTTCAACAACTTCAGTCTTAGTACTGTCTGAATCGGAACTATTATCGGTACTACCTTGACAAGAGTATAGTGTTGCGAATACTGTGAGTAAAGCCAATTTTATTGATATATACTTCATAATATGCCTGTTTTATAAGTTTTTCGTGGCAAAGGTAGCAATTACTTCGATATATTTTCTAACTTTGCAACAATTATTTCAATAAACTAATACATTAGCTTAACTACTATTGCATTAAAATGGACAAAGGTTATTTACAAAAAGAGTTTGGACAGAAGACCAAGCGCTATGTTCAGTTCCTTGAACTGACAGACAATCCAGAGTTAATTCGCGAATACCGTAAATGGCATTCAGAGGAATTTCACTGGAAGGAGATACGTGACGGAATACGTGCCGTGGGCATACTTGAGATGGAGATATACATTCTCGGCAACAAGTTGGTGATGATAGTTGAAACACCTGTTGACTTCGATTGGAACAGTGCATTTGCACGCCTCGCCACTATGCCACGTCAGGCAGAATGGGAAGCGTTCGTGGCTGCCTTTCAAGGTTGCGCTGCCGATACCAAGAGCGATGAGAAGTGGCAGATGGCAGAAAGGATGTTCCACCTCTACGATTAGAGTTAAAAATTAAAAGTTAAAAGTTAAAACGAGAGATTAGCATAACTTCAAAATACTTTTGACTTATATTGCTACGTCTTTTTGCCGCCAAGCGGCCAATTAGGAAAACAAAAGAAAACATGTTTTTTCTTGTTTTTGTTCTGTTTACTTCCCGCTGGTCAGTGAGAAAAGTTCTTGACTGTTTTTCTAATTGGCGCCTTAGTGCAAAACAATAATACAGGTTTAGCTTTCAACAATCACAAAGCAGATTGCCTAATAACACAAAAACAAGACAAAAAACAACATCGCATTTAATAATGAAACGACTACTCATTCCAACACTACTGATGTCAGCCTCATCAATTATGGCACAGACATCAACGACAAACGATTGGGAGAACCCAGCGATAATAGGCATAAACAAACTGCCATACCACTCTACTCTGCAATTGCCATCAAGAGAAAAGGACTGCAAAGAGATACTATCACTCGATGGCAAATGGTATTTCCATTGGTCAAAGGATCCACAGTCACGTCCAAAGGATTTCTACCGTACAGATTATGACGTGAGTGGATGGGACAAGATTAATGTGCCAGGCAACTGGCAGATGCAAGGGTATGGCAAACCAATATACTCCAACATGGGCTACCCGTTCAAGGCTAATGCTCCACTTGTTACAAGTGAACCTCCAAAGGACTGGTACGCCTACGACCACCGCAATCCGATAGGCTCTTATGTCACAACCATAAAGGTGACTAAGGACATGCTCGGGAAGAACCTAATCCTGCACTTCGGCGGAGTACACTCTGCTATGTATGTGTGGGTGAATGGCGAGAAGGTGGGATATAGTCAGAACTCTATGTCACCTGCAGAGTTTGACGTGACAAAATACTTGCACGAGGGTGACAACCGACTTGCAGTCGAGGTGTACCGTTGGTCGGATGGCAGTTACCTTGAATGTCAGGACATGTGGCGACTCTCAGGTATCTTCCGCAGTGTACAGCTGTGGGTAAGACCAGAGGTACACATTGCTGATTACTCCATCACCTCAGTACCGTCTGAGGATTGGAAATCGGCAAAGATAGATGCAACCTTCAAGGTGTGTAACACTGGCAAGACAGTTGCAAAGGGACATAAGATAAGCGTAAATGTGGGCAATGTCACTATGGCGGGAACAGTGAAGGACATACCTTCGGCAGACACCGTAAGTATTACGCTCACAGGTGAGATGAAAGAGGCACACCTATGGTCAGCACACGACCCATACCTCTACCCTGTTACTATCAACCTCACGGATGGTGACGTTAGTGGCAATGTGACAGAGACATTTGTCAATCATCATGGAATAAAGAAGGTGGAGATTGCAGGGGCAGTACTCAAGATAAATGGCAAGAACGCAAAACTGCGAGGAGTGAACCGTCACGACCACCATCCTCAGACTGGTAGGTACGTGGACAGAAAGACCTACGAGACGGATTTACGTCTAATGAAACAGGCTAACATCAACTTCCTGCGCACCTCTCACTATCCCGACGATCCGTACCTCTATGAGTTATGTGACCGTTACGGCATCTTCGTTATGGACGAAGCAAATCAGGAGAGTCACGGATACGGCATTGGCAATACTTTCATCGGAGACAATCCTGAATGGGAAAAGGCACACGTTGACCGTGCAATATCGCTTGTGGAAAGAGATAAGAACTGTCCAAGCGTGATATTCTGGTCACTTGGCAATGAAGCTGGTGCAGGACGTAATGCTCGTGCTATGCGTAATGCTATACTCAAGATAGACAAGTCACATGTCATCTACTATGACAGCGACCGTAGTGTATCGGACATATACGATGACAGTTACCTGACACCTGACAAGCTGAGTATTGAGGCTAAGCGTATCAATGACCGTCCATTCATGATGCGAGAGTATGCTCATGCGATGGGCAACTCAGTAGGAAACCTACAGGACTACTGGGATGTTATCTATGCGGATTCCACTATCAGTGGTGCAGCGATATGGGATTTCGTGGACCAGGGTATTAAGTTAGGAGATGCAAAGGACTTCTACTACGGAGGCGACTTCGGTGACAAGCCTAACGATGGGCACTTCTGTTGCAACGGACTTATAGATGCAGAGCGCAAGCCTCATCCTCACTACTACGAAGTGAAGTATGTCTATCGTCCAATCCACTTTGAGACTGAAGGAAAGTACGGCACAATCGTCCCTAAGATATATGACCCGTTTGTAAGTCTTGATGACTTCATCATAGAGTACGACAAACAAGCGCTCTCTGGTACGGAGGTGACTACTGCTACAGTACGCCTCAAGTACGACACTGAGTGGGAACGTGCTGGCTATATAGTCAGTCAGGAGCAGATAGTGAAAGGCAACTTCCGCTACAAGACCGATATAGCATCACGTGGCAAGTCAATAAAGAAGTCGGAGGACAACGACTACTATTATATAAGGACTAAGCGTGGCACATTCAAGCTTGACAAGCACACTGGCAACCTGTGTGAGTGGGCAGACAAGAACAGGAATGTAATTAAGGGTACACTTGAACCTTACTTCTGGAAGCCAGCAAATGACAACCAGAAGGCATCAGGATATGAACGCACAATGCAGCGGTGGAAGAATATCAAAGCCGATAAGGTGATAGCTACTGCTGACATCATTGATGGCAAGGCTGTTGTGACGTTCGACAATACTTATTCGCTTGACGATGCAGTATTCAACTATAAGCTTGTGTACTACATCAACTCCAATGGAGAAATGAAGGTGTGCGCTGACTATGTACCAACAGATGGAATGACAGGCAATATGCCAAAGTTTGGCATGAGAATGCAGTATGCCAAGGCACAGAACGATGATCCTGAGCTGCTCTGGGTAGGGCGAGGTCCTTGGGAGAACTATCCCGACCGCAAGGCAGGAGCACTTTACGGAGCATACAAGATGCTACTGAGCGAGTACATGGTTGACTATACCAAACCACAGGACAACAGTAATCGTTGCGATGTGAATGCCTTTGTCATAAAGGGCAAGGACAATACGATGAACATCGTCGGATGTCAACCGCTCAACATCCGTGTGTGGGACTATACGGAGGATGACCTCAACGTGGCACACCCATCGGAGTTGCAGCACAAGGACATGGTGAATGTCAATATTGATGCCGACATCCACGGAGTAGGAGGCGTTGACACGTGGGGCACTCCTACGCTTGACAAATATACTATCGACGCAAGTAAGCCACACAAGCTGGCTTTCATCATAGAATAGAGGGCGGTCCGCAGGTTCTGTACTTGTGGACAACGCACCTGACAGTAAATGTGTTTTTCATGTATTAACGTGTCATTATCACGTCACCCCATGTTTACTCAAGCCTCGGGGAGGTTTCGGAGGAAAGCTCATCGGTACACGAGATGTGCCATACCTGAGGTTTAAGACGTGAGAGTGGCACAACGGAGTTCCTGAGACGTGAGTCACGGGAACTTTTTTTGTTTTGTAGTTAAAAATAATGAAAAAAGATTACTGTAATCAAAGTAATTTTATTATCTTTGTGCCACTAAAGTTCAAACTGGGTAACATTCATACTTGAAATAGCGAATCACATATACATACAATGGATAAAGAAAAGACAAAGAACGGTTGGGGTGGCAAACGAGCAGGCTCAGGCAGGCCTAAGACTACGACTATTCAGCGTGTATATTCAATACGAACCAATGACGAACTTGCGGAGTTCATCGAATCGCATGAGAACAAATCAGAGTTCATCAAGGGTTGTGTCATTAAGGAGATGAAAGGACTGTATGCCAATGCAGTCCCTAATACTGATGACGCCGCTGCTGCTACTGCAACTGCTACCGACACGACATTACCAACCGCTGACACTACCAATGACGCAAATGATGCTGAGGGTACTGATGCTGCCAATATCGCTGAGGTGATAATGGCTGCAGAGATTAGTGATGCACCAGAAGCAACAAGCACTGAGGAGAAGAAGCCTGCCAAGGACGAGTACGATGACTTCGACTACTCTATCCTGGGTGAGGTATGCACTGGCAATGAGTCCAAGTCGGTAAAGATGCCATTCTACGATACCAAGAGCGACTCGTCAAGCTTCCCAATGATGGATGAAAGCAAGGGGCAAGCCAATGAGGTTGACCTTCTCACTATGCTGTGCCCTCACCTTGCAACTACATCGCTCATCAAGGTTAAGGGAGACTCCATGACGGATGCCGATATCTATGACGGCGACATCATAATTGTGGACAAGAGCAACCGTACACCAACGGAGAGAGAGCTTGCAGTGTGCGAGCTTAACGGCGAATATACTATCAAGTATGTGCGCGTCAGGGACAAGTACGGAATACTCGTACCTGCAAACCGCGACTACCCTGAGTGGCGCATCACTCCTGATGACCGTTTCCATGTATGGGGTACGGTAATTTACGTCATTCACAAGCCTCGCAATATCTGATTGTGATTACACCTTATATAATATAGGGGCACACAACTGATGAACAATCTGACGAGCAACTGTAAAATAATTGGCAAAATACTTTGTCGTCTCTCTGGGATGTAGTACCTTTGCACCCGGAAACATCACGGGGTGCTGAGCAATCGGCTGAGATTATACCCATTGAACCTGATACTGGTAATGCTGACGCAGGGAGATGAATATATCTACGAGAAGGGAATACCCCCATTGCACACGTTTCTATGTTGCAATGGGGGTATTTCGTACTAAGAGAAGCTTTCACGCTTAGCTATTCCGTGATTTCCCTATAGTAACAATACAACGGAATAGAACAATGAAAGTAACAATCAACAACAACACACAGGACACTGTATCTACAACTGTGGCGGCATTGGCTGAAGAACTGTCTTTGCCTCTGAAGGGTGTGGCACTTGCCATCAACAACCGTATGGTGCCTCGCACCGACTGGGAACTGACTACCCTTCAGGAGAACGATAACATAGTAATCATCAAGGCTACATGTGGAGGATGATACAGTTCATTAGTCATTACACGGACAGGTACTCCTACCTTGACGGCATCCGACTTGCACTCGAAGGCGGTTGCAAGTGGATTCAGCTGAGGATGAAGAATGCAACAGACGATGAGGTGCGACCTATTGCCAAAGAGGCTCAACAGTTATGCCGCGAAGCTGGTGCTACCTTCGTCATCGACGACAGGGTACTACTTGTCAAGGAGCTACACGCCGACGGAGTGCATCTTGGCAAAGGTGACATGCCAATCAGTGAGGCACGAAGAATCCTTGGTGATACATATATAATAGGTGGAACGGCGAACACTATCGACGATGTGCGTCGCCACTACCATGACGGAGCGAATTATATCGGTTGTGGGCCGTTCCGATTCACTACCACCAAGGAGCGTCTCTCACCTATCCTCGGTCTCGAAGGCTACTGCAACATCATCCGCTCCATGCGTGAGGAGGGCATCGACATCCCGTTGGTCGCCATCGGTGGAATAACTGCGGAGGACATCCCTGCCATAATGGAGACCGGAGTGAGCGGCATAGCTCTGAGCGGAACGATTCTCAGGGCAGAGCAGCCTGTGGAGGAAATGAAACGGATAACAGCCCTGACCCGAACGGCCCCCCTCTGACTCCCCCACTGGGGGGAGGAATGGAAGTTACCATAGGGACCAAGGTAATATTAGGAAGAATAAACACGAATAACAATAAAAAATAAATAAGACCTGCTAATCTCCGAACATAGAAACAACTCCGCAAACAGAGTGACTCTAATCCCTCCCCACTGAGGGGGAGGACTGGGGAGGGGGTCTGGTTAAATATTATTATAATGTCAAAATTAGTTATTGCCGGACGTGAGTTCAACTCACGTCTGTTTTTGGGAACAGGTAAGTTCTCAAACAACACGCTTATGGCTGAAGCTATCAAGGCAAGTGAGACCGAGATGGTGACAGTAGCTATGAAGCGAATTGAACTCAACGACAAGCAGGACGACCTGCTAACTCACATCACACAGAACAAGGGAATACAGCTGCTGCCTAACACCAGTGGAGTGCGCAATGCAGAGGAAGCTGTCTTTGCTGCCCAGATGGCACGGGAAGCCTTTGGCACGAACTGGTTGAAGCTGGAGATTCATCCAGACCCTCGCTATCTGCTGCCCGACTCAGTGGAGACACTGAAGGCAACTGAACAGCTTGTCAAGCTCGGGTTTGTCGTGCTTCCGTATTGTCAGGCAGACCCGACGCTCTGTAAGCACCTCGAGGAAGTGGGTGCCGCTACCGTGATGCCTCTTGCTGCACCTATCGGCACAAACAAGGGACTGCGCATGAAGGACTTCCTCCAGATTATCATCGAACAGGCTACAGTACCAGTTGTCGTTGATGCAGGTATCGGAGCACCAAGTCATGCTGCCGAGGCTATGGAGATGGGTGCCGACTGCTGTCTGGTCAATACTGCCATTGCCGTTGCAGGCGATCCTGTACAGATGGCTGTTGCGTTCAAGGACGCAGTGATGGCAGGACGCAGAGCTTACGAGGCAGGACTCGGTGCGATAGCTGACTGTGCAGAAGCAAGTTCACCACTCACTGCATTCTTAGGTTAATGGTGCAGGAGGATTATATTACTGGTAATGAATGGTAGCAGTTGGGAGTCACATTTACAGGTAATTGACATCGAACCACTAATCCAACTGGACATCACTTACGACTCCAACTACCATTATCACCCCTATACAATAACAAGACATACTGATATGCCACAAGACAATAAGGCGTACGCCAAGAGAGAGAAGGCGTACATGCAGGGAACTATCTACCCTGACATCAAGGTAGGAATGACTAAGGTCAACCTTACCCCAACAGTGACAAAGGACGAGAGAGGCGTGCCGCACACAACTGCCAACGCACCAGTCTATATATACGACACCAGTGGTCCATACTCCGACCCATCGATTGAGATTGACCTTAAGAAGGGCTTGCCTCGTATGCGAGAGGCATGGATAGAGCGTCGTGGCGACACGGAGGTGCTCCCAGCTGTGAGCAGCGAGTACGGACGACTGAGACTCGAAGACCACTCCCTCGACAGTCTGCGCTTCGAACATATTCAGCTCCCTCGCCGTGCTAAACGAGGATGCAAGATAACGCAGATGGCATACGCGAAGGCAGGAATAGTTACTCCTGAAATGGAGTATGTAGCTATCCGCGAGAACATGAACTGTAGGGAGCTCGGCATCGAGACACACATCACCCCTGAGTTCGTGCGTGAGGAGATAGCCCGTGGTCGCGCTGTGCTGCCAGCCAACATCAACCACTCGGAGAGCGAACCGATGATTATCGGTCGCAACTTCCTCGTGAAGATCAACACAAACATCGGTAACTCCGCAACGACATCAAGCATAGATGAGGAGGTGGACAAGGCTGTGTGGAGCTGCAAGTGGGGAGGCGACACGCTGATGGATCTCTCTACAGGTGACAACATACACGAGACAAGGGAGTGGATCGTTCGCAACTGCCCCGTACCAGTGGGCACGGTTCCAATTTATCAGGCACTGGAGAAGGTACACGGAAAGGTTGAGGGCCTCAACTGGGACGTGTTCCGCGACACACTTATCGAGC
>JAFYAT010000051.1 GCA_017540585.1 Bacteroidaceae bacterium
ACCAAAGGGAAGTAAACAGAATAAAAACAAGAAAAAACATGTTTTCTTTTGTTTTTACCATGTTTTTTTTACTGGCCGCACTGCGGCAAAAAAAGCATACAATTTCAACAGTACAGGTCGAATATAGACATGCTCACCAACTGATGTTTGTCCTTTTTGTACAAAACGGTAAATCGGGCTTATCGTAATTCCTGTACAAAAAAAAGAAGCCGTTTGACGAGATAATCAAAATTTGGTCTCGAAGAAAAATTATCTGCATCGCGATACAAAATGATTTTGTACGCGTACAAAAACTTTTTTCTACGCGTACAAAAAAATCGCCCATTCCTGAGCGATTTTAAAAGACAAATGGATGCGCATTAACGAATGGTAGGCTTATCGTATTTATACACGCAGTAAAAATAACACTTTCAGATGCACAATGGCCAATATAAGCTATGCAATTGACATTAAACAAGTGCAATAGCAGAGCTACAACAAAGTCGTGACGTATTATCTTACATGTTCATGAAAAAAAATGAGGGGAAACAGAAAGACATGATACTTAGCTAATAGCTAAGGAAGTCACATTCTACGATGCGAAGCTCTCCTTTCACCTTAGCGGAATCGGGGGTATGCAAGAGGTCAAGTTCGGTTGCTGTGCCACCTGCAAGTTCGGTAATCTGTCCAAAGGCATCGTTGTCCGTGACGGCACCAACCTGACGTATAGTATAATGTTGGGCCTTAACAGGAGAATCTATGACTATGCTAACATATCCAAGCGACTTTGGCGTGTCACCCCTCCATACAACTTTATCGTCAGCAAGAATTTCGAGAGGATAGGAACGCTGTCGCCATCCTGTCAATTTCATGCTTATCTCACGTATTGCCACAGGTTGTGCCAGCTCGTATGTAATCCATGCTGTAGATAACCTGCCATCATTCTTCCATTCGGACAGTTCGTTGTCATCCCAACTCCGACCTACCGTTTCAGCATTAGCACCTGCTTTGGCAGAAAGGATTGCAACAGTATGCTTCTTTTCAGTATATGACGGTATGGACGGAGTCTCTCCCCTATCAAGCACAGAACGGAGATGCTCAGAGGCTATATATGTGGACACCCCCGGCATGAGAAGGCTGTTGTCAGAATGTGACTCCCATTCCACTTTTGCATCTGGAAGATTAAGCGCCTTGGCTGTCAGACGAATTAAGCCAGCCTTTGTCGTGGAGCGCACAAGTACACGACTCACGCCAGCCTCAACTGGTAATGTGTGTGCTAAGATATAGTTGTCGCCATCTGGGCTCTTGCCAATACCTCCACGCCATTCGCCCTCACCTTCCAGATACCAATGTACGAAACGGTTGTCGAGCGGACAACGCACACCATTACTATCCACCACTTCCACTTGCACAAGGGCAAGGTCAGAGCCGTCTGCCCTCATTCCTCCATCGGGATTCTGCATGAGGGTAAGTCTAAGATGATGAGGTTTTGCTGCCGTAACATGGCTTGCCGTTGATTCTGCCGTAATGCCATCAGCCGAATAACTTACCGCACGAACTTCACCTGCTTCCCACTTCACATTATGGAAAGTATGGAGGAAGGCGTAATCCGCCTCTGTGCTTCGACCAACGGAACGACCATTCACGAACAGTTCCACTATAGGCGAAGTTGAGACGACATACACATCCTTTACCGTACCTTCATCATAGTTCCAATGTCCTATGATATGGCTTGCCTTGTGCTGCACATCAACCCATGAGTTCCACATCACCTGATGGGTGTAATAGGAATCTTTCTCTATTCGCATGGCATCCACCACTCCACTTGTACGATAATTCATTTCTGAGCGTCCATGAGTGTTTGTGTCAGAAAAGATAATCTTCACACCACCTGAAGACACACGTTTTCCCATACCAGGACGCACGACATAGTAATCATTCCAACGCATGATATGCTCGATTGCCAAGTCATCCTGATTACGATTATAGACAACTGCAGAAGCCTTGCGGTAGAGAGGACCTGACCCACTCTGATGGTAAGGATAAGAGTAATTATCCCAATACATACGATAGCCCTCATCACGACAATACTCCATTGCCCACATAGGATGCTTCTTCGACTTGTTGATATATAGCATTTCGCCTCCATATTCAGCCTCATCTATGTCAAGCATCTCACGTGAACCGACGGCACGTCCTCCATGAGGGTCATACTTATCACGAATGGCAATAAGTTCCTTCATGTGCTCACGGCTTATGGACTCGTTGCCACCCTCATAAAACATGATGGACGGATTGTTTCGGTTATACACTATCGCATCACGCATAAGCTCTGTACGCTGGCTCCAATGGCGTCCCGTAACATCACGCTCGGCATCTCCTGCAGGCATTGCCTGTATGAGTCCAACACGGTCACATGATTCCACGTCCTGACGTGAAGGAGTAACGTGCATCCAGCGTACAAGGTTGGCACCACCCTTTACCATCAAGTCATTACTATAGTCGGACAGCCATTCCGGGATATCAATTCCAACAGACGGCCATTCATTACTTGTACGCTGGGCAAATCCATGAACCATCATGCAACGGTCATTAAGCCATATCTTGCCATCACCAAAGGATGTTTTACGAAATCCAGTACGTGTATTGACCACATCCGTATGTTTACCATCAACAATAAGAGACGTACGTACAGTATAGAGATAACCATACCCCCACGACCAGAAATGAATGTCATTCAACCGTTTTTGTGCACAAAGGGTGAGTGTATCGCCTCCTGCCATCATGGAAGACTTTCCGCGGAAACGGCTAATGACCTTGTTGTCATTATCTATAATCTCCACCTGCAAAGCTACCTTTATACCCCTTCGTGATGAATTTATGACCTGCGACTCCACATGAGCTGTCACCTTATGTCCCTTGATGTCATAATCAGTTCCATAGACATATATACCTGTCGTTCCAAGATTACTGAACAAAGGCAAGGTCTGATACACATCATCCGTTACGTGCAGACGTACATTCTTTGGAAGTCCGCCCATATTCATGTTAAAGTTCTTGTTGTTCCATTGGAACGAAGCAGGTGAAAGCCTGTTGTTCGGCAACGAGTTACCATCAGCCACACTTTCACCTTCGTCATTTACGCCTCTTTCCTTATATGCCCAGTCATTATCCGTCAAGACCTCAAGCACATTATCCTTACCTATATTGATATAAGGGGTAAGCTCAAAGCCGAACGCCATTACTCCATTCTCATGAAGTCCGACCCTATGACCGTTAAGCCATACTTCAGCCGATTGCCTTGCACCTTCAAACTCTATGAACACATGTTTTCCCTGCCACTCTTCTGGTACAAAGAACCTCTTGGTGTATCGGCATGTGTCATCTGGCAACTGGGCAATACCCACACGAAACGCATAATCTTCATTCCATGCACGTGGTAAGGTTACAGTCTCAACCTTACCATTTTTATTCACACACGACTGAGGATAATGCAACTGCCAGTTGGAGTTGAAATTGTATTTTGCCCTTGTCTGTGCAGTCATGGAGACTGCACAGAAGAGCATCGATAATATAATATGGTTATGTAACTTCATTGTCAAAGTTAATTATTTTTGCAAATACGTTTTCTTGCCATTGAGAATATACACGCCAGACACATTTACCACATGAATGCGTCTTCCCATCATGTCTGTAACGATATCTCTATCAGTTATGCTATCAACATTTACAGTTTCTATGCCTGTTGGGTCAGGCACTACACGTATAATACCGTCCGTAGCCAGGGTACTTGTGTCCCACTTCCAACCTGCCTTTGGCATGGCTGGCTCTACAGTTATGTCGCCTGTAACGCTTATCATGCCAGAGCCTGTGAACACCTTTATCTCCGCATCATCAACATAGGTGTATGATGAGTTCAGCTCCGTAAGGACAATCTTAGGGGATGTGAGTTTAACGTTACCTGTAACCTTGAAGGCATCGCAATTTGTCTTTACCGACGTAGAAATTGTGCGCACCCTGAGGACAGAACCTGCATTCATGGTGAGCGAACCATTAATGGTCAAAGTTCCAATCGTGATATTACCCTTGCCTGCACCAACAGTTCCGCCAGAGTAGGCAACCACATTCTGTACATGTCCTGTTCCTTCGAGAGTACCGCCATTACGTACATTTATTGTTCCTGTGGTTATTGGTTTACTTGTATTCTTGGTTTCAAGTACACCAGCATACACGTTTACATTTCCTGCGCTTGCGCCTGTAAGGATAAGCCTGCCCTCTCCATATTTGTTAAGTGTGGCAGCAGAATTGAATACTCCAGCATAAGTGGCATCCGTTCCGAGATAGCCCACGTTCCATGTACCTGTGGCAAGAGTACAGTCAGTTGCAGTAGATGAAAGAGTTCCAATCTTATGAGTGTAGTTGTACTCGTTCTTATCAGAATTAAGACCTACAGCATATACCCCAGCACCCAGTTTCACGGTAGCCTTTGAGAGGTCAATGGCTTGACGCAGACGCCATTGTCCAGATGTAACCTCGTATGTTCCTTCAAACTTTGAGCAGTTGGTATATACATCACCACGGACATAAGGGAAACTGATTTTGTATGTTCCCTCGCCAAGGAGAGAGCCCCTTACCGTACAACGGCTACCAGCCTCAAATGTGAGAGTCTTGCCCTTGTCTATAGTTATCACATTCTGCAGGTTTGGCACAGAACCTGAAGAGTTATTGTCAAACATACGTATTGTTGAATTGCCTACGACATGTATAGGGCTTGCAGGAGTACCGAAAGTTGTGTTCCATGACCCCATAGCCAATAGACCACTACTAAGGATCGTGCCAGCCCATGAGTTGGCTCCTGCGTATGTGATGTTGACCTGTCCTGCTCCTGTCTTGCGGAGAACACCATTACCCTTGATTATACCCTTGAATGATACCGTACCAGAAGCAATATTTATTGTTGCCGTATCTGTCAAGGTCATTCCCCTGTCAGTAGCGGTATTCGTATTGTTGATGTCAAGAACGGCCTTGCCTATCCTAAGATTATCGGCACTTGACGAAGCTGCTCCGAGTGAAGACACATTACTTCCGTCTGCAAGTTCCTTGACCACCACAGTACCAGAATTGATGACCGTTGCACCGGTATAGTCTGCCTTGGTAGTATTAAGTACCAGCTTTCCAGAGCCGTTCTTTACAAGCATTCCTGTACCTGAAAAACCGCCTGCACCGTTGAATGTATATGTTTTTTCCGTATCGACCTCCACTCGTGAAGCAGGCATGAGCTCATTCACCTGAACGACAGTATTTGCAGCCTCGTCTCCAAAATAAATGCCATCACCAGCCACAAAAGCCGTAGCAGTCTCATCCTTCACGAAGTTCTCCGTCTGATAGTTCCAGTTTGCATCCACGGAAGCAGTCCATTTCACGCCTTGACTTGCAGAACGTTGCTCGTTTATCTTGAGCCAGATAGCATTATCATGATTCTCAATGCTGTATGAAAGACCAACTATTCCGCGCACACTGAACAGCTTCATGTCTCCAGTAAAGCTACCGCTATACTCTATCAGCTTGTATTCCCCTGCATGTGGAGTGTCGAACACGATTGTGAAGATGGCCTTGCCAGCTACCTTGAGGTCTCCGACAACCTTCACAAGTGCTCCAGAATTGATATTCGTCTCAATATATGTCTTCTTGTTAATATTGAGGCCGTTTCTGAATGTGAGTGTACCTTCTGGCATGATGCGTCCACCTTCATAATTCATTGCACCCTCAAATACCACGTCATTAACGGCACCCGAACCTGCCAACGTACCACGTGCACGTACATCTATCGTACCTGCCACCTCGCCATCGACCTTGAGAACACCTTCTGATATGTACATTGTTACAGTGGAAGTGCTCTTACCTGTGAGGACCAATGTTCCCTGCTGTGATTTCCACAAATCACAAGAACCAGATATGTCACCATTGAGTGTGATTGTCTGCGCCTTGACTGGCATCGCATATATCACTCCCGGCTTATTTGGAACGTTGAATGTTCCGTTTCCACAGGTCAGGTCATAGAGAATGCTCTTGCCTTCTGCATACTCGGCAGGTGTAGCATGGTCGTATGTCACCCAAGTATTATCCTGCTTTGCTACGAAATCCGTAACCATACATGGAGGAAGTTGCGGACGTGGCATATCATATCCGAGATAGAAGCCCGGATTAGGTGACTGGTAATAGCCTCGTGTGGTACAGTCGCCACGGTAATGAGGATCTTCCTGCAAACAGTATATATTATTTATGTTGGTTGTGTAGTCGGTAGTGAAGCCTACTATACCCACATTCACTCCATTCTCCTGATGGTTGAGGATAAGCTCCTCACGCCAGTCGCCTATAATATCGCCCCAGAACTTTGCACGCTTGCCATAGCTTGTGATATACCTATAGCCAGAAAGCTTTGCTATCTCAATAAGTCTTCCCTTGGTAAAGTCCTGAACATACACGTTGTAATGGCTGTCGGAAGACTGAACTATCTCACGGTCAAGCTCATCGTCCCACCATACTCCTTCCGTAGGATACTGGCTGCTGATTGAAGGGATAACGTCGCCCTTGGCATCATAGACTTTGCCGTCCATTGTTGACCACATCTCCCATCCCTTATGTGACTTATCTATATCCATACATTCTCCACGGCCGATATCACCTACAGCCGTAAGATACCATTTCTTGATTGGCTCACCTGTTCCTGCATCAAAGAGTATCTGTCCGAGCATGTCAGCAGCATATTGCTGTACAGAGAATGTCTCAAGTCCTGGACGGTCTGGGTCAATATCCGTTGTTCGATGGCGGTCGCCATGTGCAATACCTGAGTTGTAAAGCGTCTTGCCATCATTATTCATACAGTATGCGCCGCTACTCATCTCGTCCCTGCCATCGCCATCGGCGTCAAAGATACGTATCTGATGGAATGTGGAGCCACCTGTTTTTTCCATAAACAACTGGTGGAAATTCTTTGCCTTACCCGTTGAGAAATCGTAGGCAAAACCAGAATTGCGATATTGATGCGCACCAGACGATGTGCGTGAATGCCATTCCATTACCAAACCAGGATGTACGCCGTCATAATAGAATATGCCGACATGACCTACATGCTTGTTGTACTCGTCACCCATGAGCGATGCCTTATTGGTACGGTTATATGCATCATCGTACCATTGCTCTATGCTTACCTTCTCTTCTCCAGTAAGTCCGTTGATGACGGAAATATATTTTGGTGGATTCTTTGAGGACTGACTGTTATAGTCTATTATTCCGTCCTTGTCCGTATCGCCTGTTGTATTCTTATTGACGTAGAGTCCCCATGTGTTGTTTGCCTTATCCCAAAAACGCGTTCCGTCAGACGACTGTATGATTACTTCGCCATAACCATCGCAATCTATGTCATAGGCACAAATCTGGTCATCCTGTCCAGTTGAGCTCCACTCGTTTGGTCCCATGTCTATGGTCCAGAGGTAAGTGCCGTCGGCAAGGTAAGCCTCAAGATAATGGCGGTCGGAGCTTACAGAGTTACGGTCAACCACATAATCATACTCGCCATTTCCGTCAAGATCGACAGGCCAGCAGAACTTGGTATCTACATCAGCATTATTCAAAGGACTGCCGTTGAAGAGTATGCTCATGAACATATTTCTAAGGTCATGGCTCTTTACGGCAAAAGGTAAGCTCAACTCACTCTCCCTGTTGTCCACTACCCGACTGACAGCCACGAGGCTGCCAACAGGGATGTAACTTGTCGTTGTCCTGTAATTTGTGTTCGCAAGCGGCTCCTTGTTCAATCTTACATATTCTGAAGAGCTACCCTTCTTTACATATATATTATAAGTAGCTTTTTCCGGTTCCTGTGCCAGTCGTCGCCATGTCACAGTTACATTACTGCCATTCATGGCAGCCACGACACCTCTTCCCAGTTGCTGCTGGATTCGCTGGGCATGACCTGCTGTAAATGGAAGTACAGAAAAGACACATAATCCCAGATATTTCTTTCCACATGAATTAATAGATAGATTTACTTTCATACACTTTTTGTTTTATTTTTTGACAAAAGTAACGGAATTCTGCACCCAACATGGTAAATTGCATTTTCCCGATGTGTAAAATCATCCCACATCCCCTCTTTGGGACATAATTATATGTCATTAGAGACAATTTTATACAAAACACCACATGTCAACACGCAAAAGGTACATCACACATTACAATCATGCCTCGAAATAACATCCCAAGTATGGTTTTATGGCATGAACTGTTTGTGAATAAAGCCTTAAATAATTTGGTAGTTCAAGAAACAATATTTATTTTTGCCCATGATTTCTATGGGAAAACCGATTTCAAGAACACTCTCTATGCTAATTCATACACACATAATATTATTTATGGTACACAGACAACATATAATGACGATACTCCTTGCATGGCTACTGTCATGCTCCTTCACCTCGGCACAGGACGATGTGATGAATGGTGTGTCATACCATGAAATAGCAACACAAGACCTACTCCCGACAGCCAACATAGGTTTGATTATCCAAGACAGGGAAGGATATATGTGGTACGGAACAGGTGGAGAAGGTGTGTGCCGCGATGACGGCTACAGCATACGCATATTCAGCAGCAAGACCGTTGGCAAGGGAGTGATGCAGAGCAATGAAATAACATGCCTATGCGAGGACAGCAATGGCAATATATGGTTTGGTACACGTCGCGGATTATATGTCATCAGCCGCAAGGACTGGACAGTACGTGCCATACGTCACGAACTACTTGACAACAAGAAGATAAACTGCATCTGCATGGATGCAAAAGGATATATATGGGTGGGCAAGGAACAGGACATCATCCGTTTTGACAACAGCGGCAAGGCACTCACTACCCTATCCATCGGCAACGACAAACGCAAGGAGGCCAAGGAGATGATGCTTGACTCCAAAGGCACACTTTGGATTACCATCCTACGCGGAGGACTGTTCTCTATAGACAAAGAGGACAACAAGCTCACGAAAAGGGCATGGAACATGGATGCAGCCGCAAGCTACATCGTTGAGGACAGGAGCAAAAACTTCTACTGGGTAGGCACATGGGGCAAGGGCATAGTCAGGTATTATGCTGACGGCCGACACGAGATAATGACTCCGCAGAACGGAAAGACGTCATTCAGTATGGAGGTAAACAACATGGTCATGGACAACCGACACAATATCATGTGGGTAAGTACCATGGACGACCTATACGCCTATAGTACCAAGGGAAGCAGACTGACCATGCTGAGTACCGACGGACTATTGCCCAGGGAGAAGAAACTGATTGGCAAGGTGATATGCGACCGCGATGGCAATATCTGGGTACCTGGAGGTTCGCCACACACATTTGTATTGTCATGGGACAACGGAACAATCGTGCGTGACGAGGTATCAGCCATGGAACGACAAAGCGGCTACAAGATAATGGTTGACCGCATCGTACGTGAAGGCGACTACTACTGGATATACCAACGACGCACACGCCTGTCCCTCTATAACTCACGCACAGGGGAGATGCGTTTCATGGCAAACGAAGCACACCCCACACCACTATCCACACAGAAGGTACTGAGCAAGTGCAAGGACAAGGCTGGAGTGTGGACCTGCAACGGCAAGCACCTCATACACGTATGGCATGAGGGCATGGACATCCATTGGGAAGAAGATAGCGCAGGATGTATGCCTAACTACATATCAGCCCTCAACGACATAGGCAAGGGCATGCTCCTGATAGGTACGGAGAAACAGGTTATGAAATATGACTACAAGAGGAAGAAGGCAGAGACCTTGACTGACTCTGTAGGTGTTGTACGCCTTGTGGACTGGACTGACGGCAAGCTGGAATACACGACAGCCCCAACCGCTTTTCCACGTCTCACAGACAAGCATGGACATGTATGGACCATGACCGAGACCACCCTCACGGAGACCAACCCCAAAACGGGTGCAGCAAGAACCATAACGGCAGACGACAGAAGAGTAAACGTGGACTACTTCACGGATATGACACTCTACGAAGACAGCATTTATATAGGTGGCGTGGGGGCATTCTGCATGATTGCCCCATGCAAGGAGCTTGACAAGATAGGTAACAACACAAAAATAGTAATGTCCGACTCGCTCCACCTCACCACCCTCGACCACATACATGCTCCACAGATACGCTTTGCCTACAGGTTCCGTCCAGACGGCATCCTGTCATCAGACACAGGCGAATGGACTGAGTTGGAGCATGGTACAAATGCTATTAATCGCGATGGACTGACATGGGGCGACTACACCCTTGAGGCACGATGTACAGACGAATACGGCAGATGGTCCGACACTCAGGTCATGTACTCATTCACCATCCCTGCCCCTTGGTATCTGCGATGGTATTGCGTCTTGACATATATCACTATTTCGGCAAGCCTCATCACTCTTATCATCATACGTATCAGGCGCAAGGCAGACGTAGGACTGGACGAAGCACCAGCATCTACCACGGAACAGGCGGACAATATAGCTAACGAAGAAATATCATGGCAGGACGTACGCCTCGAACGCGAGACAAAGGAATTTATGGATCAGATGAATGCCATAGTCATGCGCAATCTTGACAACGCTAACTACGACAACGACCAGTTGGCTGCCGACATGGGACTCAGTCGTTCTAACCTTTACCGCAAGTTCCAGAAATATGGAAAGGCAAATTCCATATCCGAATATATCCGTACCATACGCATAGAAGAAGGCAAACGCTTGTTACGCGAGACACCACGCTCCGTCACAGAAATAGCCTACATGACGGGCTTCAGTTCCTCTCAATACTTTGCCAAGTGTTTCAAGGAAGCTGTCGGTATGACTCCAAAGGAATACCGTATGCAATAATCTGCCATACGACCAAGAGCATGGATATGGCATAAAACGAGAATTCAGTATTATTATGCCTTTCAAAACACAGAAAGCACGGAGGGCAGAGGAGATATTTTTATGAGGACACGAATTACCACCAATTATTCACGAATCATCAAAAATAATTAATGACAATTCGTGGTCAATTAATGATAATTCGTGCCAAACCACAGCACCGAAGGTGCATTTATAACACAGACACATGTTATTTCTGTATCCCAGTCCCCTCCCCCTTTGTGGAGGTTAGGAGAGGGCCGCTCTTACATTTTGTCACTTCACATTCCCTCGTCAATCCTTCGTTAATGGTTCGTTAACCCTTCGTAATTCTTCCGTGAAATTGCG
>JAFYAT010000052.1 GCA_017540585.1 Bacteroidaceae bacterium
TGCTTGAACTGGCAGCTGAAGCACCTCCAGGCGAGACGGAAAATGAATGAGGGGGCTTGTCATAACAAATAAGTATGCCCAACTACTGGTAATAAAGAGGTTGGGCATGGATAGGTCGTGTTTAGCGGACAGTAATAATAACAAAAAAACAAATTGTTATTGTCCAACATAAAAGTGATGGAAGATCTGGCAATAACATTTGTAAAGACTCTGCTGTTGCCCAACAACTAATTGCTGCCAATAAAAAATAGCCGACCGCAAAACTGGCTTTTTTCAACGGATTCTCGTTCATAAACTTAGAAAAAAGTTTCTGGCACCTGGAAACAAAAAATAATAATACAGAGTTGTTCACCTACATATACAAAAAAAGCGTGGAGCCAGTACTGTTACTCGTTCCACGTGTTGAGGCTCTCGCATTGCCCTAAATGTCGAAACGAGCAACGCCGGATACCCCCACGCAATGTATATAATACCACACAATGACATATAGTATTTAAATACTATAAGTCAAAGTGATAATATAATTACATTCTAAGGGGCGTCCCCGTTGCTTTGTTTTTGACATTTAGTCGTGAATTTGCGAGATTCCAACACGTCAAAATCAAAGCGTACAGTAACGCCTTTTAATATATATATGTAGTATTCCTTTTACACCCGATGGGATGATTGCTTAAATACTACAATGCAAAAGTATGGGATTTTTTTTTTACTGCCAAATATTTGTAGATAAATTTTCTTCAATGTTTTAAATTCTCGTTAATGAAATCTCTGAACTTGTGTTGAAAACTTTCAAAACTTTTTTTCTAAATCTACCCACACACAGAGCCACCTCGTCCAGCAAAGTAAACGTTCATACGGACTGAGAATTAAAAAGTTCCGTTGGCTAAAAAGTTTACTGTATACTACAGGTGTTTATCGAGTTCACAGATATCGCATGTTTTCCTTTGAGTTCACTCTAAGGCTCTTCAGACACTTACTAAAAGGGGTTGTTGTGGAGCCCATCCGCTATATCAAAACAATAAAGTTGCATGGAATGTGTTGTGCCATGCAACTTTATCTCCTCTTTGTATGTATGATTCATGCAAATCTCATGCCAGTTCGGCTTCCATCGTTGTACATTCAACGTCCGAATGGCAGACCTGAAGGATGGAAGCATCCAAGGCTTTCTCTATTGTTGCTATCGTGTCAATCGTGAAATTATGACTGCCACGCATCCATTTGCTTATTTCAGCCTCTTTTTTGCCAAGAAGGATGGCAAGATCCTTTTGCTTCATTCCTTTTTCAACGAGAATCTCATGAATGCGGTCAACAATCTCAAACGATTTGTTGACAGCCTGTCGTATCTCTGGTTTTACCCTTTTACGACGTTCTTCCAATATGCTACTCCTTTTCATTTATGACAAAATCTAAATTACCAATTAATTCCTTATCCATAAGTATGATTTTTCCGTCACGTAAACGTGACTTTACAAACCTACTTGTTTCTGTCAATAGTTGGACGTAAGGCGCGAGCACCTTGCTGTTTTGCCAACTATCCGAATCCTTTACCCCTCCGTTTCCGAAAATCAGAACCTTATCCGTAAGTCTCAGACAATACAAACGTATCTTGTTGCCAACGTCTATTGGAATAACTCCAACACCGTCACCATAACGTCCTTCTGGTCTGAAATAACGTTCGAGCGCACCCTTTTCTGCAATTTTATCAATCCATGCGAGTATGGTGTCAACCTCCTCGTCATATTCGCATCCTTCTGGGAACTTATCGAAGAACCGTTCCAATTCAGATAGTTCCTCACCATCCAAATGGATACTGTAAAAATTTACTTTCTCGTGCTCCTCTATAAGCTCTACGCTATATCTTCGCTCCATTCTTCTTAACTTTAGAGTTAACTTTTCGCAAAAGTACGATATAAAACAATAAGTTGTATCGAAATTTACATCTTTTTTTGTATATACTCAAAATTTCTACCAATACGTTTGTCGTTTTGCACAAGGGTACATTTTTTATTCACGCGAATTCTTTGTACTCATTTTACAATAGAATATGCGTGTCCAAATTTAATTGTTATATTGTTATTGTTATCATTTGAGTAGAGAATCGTTTCAATTTTGGCAGAAATTATTGCTCCTTCAATGGTTGGTTAGACGAATGAGCAACAATATCAAAAGAACTCCATGGCATCCTAATGACAATCATAAAGTAATGACGATGGAGTAAACATTTGGTAAACACCTTTCTGGATGATATGCCGTATAATTAAGTGAGAGGTCACTCAAACACGCCATTATACATCATCCCCTTAGTATTCTCTTACATTTCTCTTAGCAATGCGTACAGAAACGTAGAGAATCCGTAGGGAAACGTACGGAAATAGTTTGGCTAAGCTCATAATACAAGAACCGTCTAACAAACATTCTCCCTATAAAGTGAGAGGCTCCCGAAGGGCTGAGATGTTCTCTGCTTACCTGAGTCCTTTACGGATAAGTTCGTTGGTGCGGTCTTCCTCCTCGAGCAGGTCGAGAATTTTTTGGCGGTTGGAAGGTTTGACGGCACGCTTCTTCTTGATGAGGTCAATGAGCTTGCCCACACCATACGAGATTGGGGCAAGGATATTGAATCCAGTAGGTGCCTGAAACGATTTTGCATTCATGATGTCCTGTTTCGTTATGAATACACGTTCCTCACTCTTCGGTTTTGCAAAGCGGTTGGCAATAATCTTTGTTTCCTTGAGCATGATGCCACGGTCTTCAGGAATGTCAACGTATTTTCGCTCTGTTATTATGCGTATGAATTCGGAAGGGGAGTCAAGTCCTGTTATCTGCATATCGCGTGCACATATTGCTGAGTCCATACGGACGGAATCTTCCTTCGTGTCGCCAGCATAGAGATAAAGGTCATGGCGGAGAATCTCTGAGTTGTCGTAGTCGTTGAGAAAAACATCGAGATATTGTGATGAGAGACTATGGATGTTGTTTAACAATGGTGTCATGCAGGCATAGCTCCTTGGATTGGTCATTGCGTTTATCTCTTCGTCGTCTGTGTCAAGGTTCTGCCATCCTGTTGAGTGTTTGCTTGCATATTCCTGTAGCATGTGGGTGCGGAATGTTGTGAATTCGAACATCCATAGTAGATACTGCATTCTGGCATTACATGTGGCTATTTCACGTTCTTTCTGTGTGAACTTATAGAAGTCGGCTATGCGGTTGATGCTGTCGAGGGTGTGATTCATCTTGCTTGTTAGTTTGTCTGTGAAGGTGGCAAAGGTGCTGTTATCACGGTCGTTGTCATAGTCGGCTGACGTGTATAGTTTGTGTGTTGATATGTCGTGAGTAAGCATGTTGGCATATTCGTACTGACTACCGTCAGGATTGCGGTAGAGTAGTGGATAGCCTGTATAGTCAATGTCTATCATGAGACTATCGTAAGGCTCTATATAAAAAGGTATGGTCTTTCCATCTCGTGTGTTCACCACGTTGTAGGTAGGGAAATAGACATCATACTCAAATATGATGTGACCGTTGCCTACCTTCTGTGGGTACATCATCTTCCTCTCCTTGGTGTAGTAGTCGGTCACCCATATATAATAGGATGCGCCAGTCCTGTCCCTCCATCTCGACATGTCTGCACAGAACAGGTCAAGATAGACGGTATATGACTTAGGTAATGGTGTGGCATTGGCACATGAGCCTGCGCACACTAACATGAGTGTCAGGAAGAAAAGTCTGATGTCTGCTTTCATTGGTTCGCTGTTTTTGTTTGCAAACATATAATATTAAGGCAAATCCCACAAACCGTTTTAAGAGTTGTTAAGAATTCAAGTATGGTTATTAACCTTATTTAGGCTTATTTATGATTCGTTAACAGAAGATTTTCGTCTTTGACAACCATTCCCCAACAAGTCTCTCTTGCTTGTAAGTATTCCTTGATTTAACATTATGAGCATCTTTTAACATTTATTGTTGTGACGAATTAACATTTCATTTCGTGTGTATTTGTGGTGTCAAGTTCATGTGTCAGGCAAGAGCCGTGATGAATGTTGTCTGATGGCATTCCGTTTCTCCCTCGCTTTTTTTCCGTCATTCGTCCGTTGATCCTCCGCTCTGCCTCCGTCGATCCTCCTATGTAAGTCCGTAGAATGTCCACCGCATCTCCACCGCATCTCCACCGAATGTCCACCGTTTTGGTGGACATTCGATGGAGATATGATGGACATACGATGGTGATGGTTCGGAGTCAGAACGGAGGATCAACGGACTCACAACGGAGCCAGAACGGAGAATGATTGGAAAAACGACGGAGATGTAACGGAGAATTGACGGAGAAGAGACAACAAGAATCCTGATTGCAAAAATATCAATTATTGTTTATCCTTCCCTTATGTTTCTCTTATGTTTCTGTTAGCATCCTGTTAGCTTAGTAAGAGAAATGAAGGTAAGACACATGAATAGAATGGATACTAAAAAGACGCTGAAAAGTTGCGTTTTGAGACGTCGAAATCGTGATGTGTCCAAAAAATGGACACAATTACAACTTTTTTTTCATCAGGAGAGGGGCATGACGAGAAAAAGTGTTGTTTGTAATATGTTTATTTGTAATTTTGTCTCTCGAAAACTAAATCTATTTTAATATCTGCGATAGTTTTTTACTAACCGCGTTAAACAAAAAAAATTAAAAACATGAAAAAAATCTTAACTATTCTGTTTGCACTATGTACCATAAATGTGTATTCGGAGAACAATGATAGCATCGACAGATGTAAGTTTATAGTTGCGTATGATTTCATCACCAACACAGAGGATATTGACGGCAATCCTGTCGTTGACTCGTGCCAATGGGGGGTTATGGTGGGAGAACATAGCACCAAGTGTGAAGAATTCAATAAGATTATGTTTTACGATGTACATAATAGAGATTATATTCTGCAATCTTTTCATGGACGGAAATTAAACACGCCTACTTTCGTTTTAAATCGCAAAAATGGTACAATGACAATCTTGGATAGAATTGTTCCTCAGATGTATATAATTGAGGATAAAATTCCTTCCATTGAATGGAATATAACTGAAGGAGATACTATAAACATAGGCGGTTATTCATGCAAGAAGGCGACGTGTGAATACGCTGGAAGACAATGGAACGTTTGGTACACAGAACAGATTCCAATACCTGCTGGTCCTTGGAAGTTGTGTGGTCTTCCAGGTATGATACTGAAAGCAGATGATGGTGGTACACATTCCTTTAGATTTTTCGAGTTACATAATGTTGAGTGTAATATGAAGTTTTGGAGTTGGTTAGAACCTAAGGAAATTGCCATGGATAAGTTTATTCAGAAACGCAACAAGGTATATTGTGACAAACAATATGTAAAGAATCCCAGATATTATATTCCAGAAGGTGCAATAAGCAATGCAATAGAAATGTATCCAGGAATTGGAAGTAGAAAAGAAGCAGATGCACAAACTGCGATTACTATGGACATGATAGTTCCTAAAAAAGTAAACGTATATAAGCCTCATGAACTTAAGTAGGAGCGCATAATTATTTATACAATCCTTGCACACCTACTTAGTTCTAAGAATTTTGAAGTCGGATACTTCCCTTATTCTTCTCTTATGTTTCTGTTAGCATCCTGTTAATAACATAAGAGAAATGAAGAGAAGACACGGGAATAGACTGGATGGTAAAAAGACGCTGAAAAGTTGCGTTTTGAGACTACAAAATCGTGATGTGTCCAAAAAATGGACACAATTACAACTTTTTTTTCATCAGGAGAGGGACATGACGAGAAAAAGTGTTGTTTGTAATATGTTTATTTGTAATTTTGTCTCTCGAAAACTAAATCTATTTTAATATCTGCGATAGTTTTTTACTAACCGCGTTAAACAAAAAAATAAAAACATGAAAAAAATCTTAGCTATTCTGTTTGCACTATGTACCATAAATGTGTATTCGGAGAACAATGACAGCATCGACAGATGTAAGTTTATCGTTGCGTATGATTTCATCACTAACACAGAGGATGTTGACGGCAATCCTGTTGTTGATTCGTGCCAATGGGGAGTTATGGTGGGAGAACATAGTACGAAGTGTGAAGAATTCAATAAAATTATGTATTTCGATGTTAAAGAAGAAAAATATTCTGATTTGGAATTCTATTGTCGCAAGCTTAACACCCCAACTTTTATTGTTAATCGTGTAGATGGCACTATGACTGTTCTTGACAGAATTGTACCGCAGTTGTATATCATTGAGGACAAAATCCCTTCAATTGACTGGAAGATAACAGATGGTGATACTCTAAACATAAGTGGATTTTCTTGTAAGAAGGCGACATGTGAATATGCTGGAAGACAATGGAACGTTTGGTACACGGAACAAATTCCTATACCTGCTGGTCCTTGGAAGTTGTGTGGTCTTCCAGGCATGATACTGAAAGCAGATGATGGTGGTACACATACTTTTACATTTGCAGGCTTAAAGAATGTTGACTGCAATATGAAACTTTGTAGTAGGTTGGAACCTAAGAAAATTGCCATGGATAAGTTTATTCAGAAGCGTAACAAAGTATATTGTGATAAGCAGTATGTCAGAAATCCAAGGTTTTATATACCAGAGGAGGCTTTGGGTGGAGCAATAGAGATGTTTCCTGGAGTTGAAGCAGAGAATAACCCGGAGAATGCGCAAACTACGATTGCTATGGATATGATTGTTCCTAAGAAAGTTAACGTGTATAAGCCTCTTGAACTTAAATGAAAGCATATCTGAAAACACCCCTTGCACTTTTGTTAATGTGTATCTGTGTCATGGCGGATGCACAGGTCTCTCTGTCAGGTAAGGTGACAGACAAGGCTAATCATGGCATTGATTGTGCCATCGTCAAACTTGTAGAACAGCATAAGATGCTGGCATATTCGTTTACGGAAAAGAATGGCGAGTACGAGCTTGCTGTACCTAAGACTGACAAGGACAGTATAGAACTGGTATTCTCGCATATTTCCTATTATGACGTAAGACTCCGTGTTGCAACCAAGGATTTGGCACGAAGGATTGACGTTGTCATGGAAAGCAAGAACTTTTTGTTGAGGGAAGTGAAGGTGAAGGCGAATCCTCTCTTTGAGAATGGCGATACGATAAGTATGGTGCTTGCGTCGTTTCTCAACAAGGGTGATTATTCGCTTGAGGATGGTATCAAGCGTCTTCCTGGTGTGGATGTTGCAGAAAGCGGACAGATAAGTTTCATGGGCAAGCCTATCTCAGCATTCAACATAGAAGGTTTGAATATGCTTGGGGGTAAGTACAACCTTGCCACACACAATATCCCCGCATCATACGTCACTCATGTGGAAGTAATCCGCAACTATCATGAGAAGAAGATAGACAAGGACAAACCTTCGGAGGCCGTTGCCATGAACATACGTTTGTCCAACAAGGCAAAGTTCAAACCTTTCGGAACAGAAGAGGCAGGCGTAGGCTACATGGGTGATGATGACCACCAGTTGCAGTACCTTGCCGGGGTGACAGGTATGCTTTTCAATAATACGTTCCAGACGATATGCAGTCTTAAAGGCGGAAACTATGGTAATTATGCCATAGAGGACATGACCGACCATTTTGGAGGAGATGGCATCTCTACAAATGCTACACGTCTCCTTGGCGGCTTCGGAGGCGGAGGCTCACCACATGGCAAATACCTGTACCAGAATAATGGAATTGCTACTGCCAATGCAGTAGTCAAACTGGATTCGTTCTCAACGGTCAAGGCAAATGTGGATTACACATACCACGACCAAAAGCATTATTATGGTTCTACAAGTACGTATTATGATGGTCAGGCGTCTCCTGTAACCGTTAAGGAACAATACAAGCCATTTTCACGAAGTCATAATGTGAAAGGAAGGGTTATCTATAATCTTAATTCTGATAGCCTATGGATGGAGGAAAGGCTTAATGCGAAATGTTCTTTTGAAGACAGGGTGAATGATGTTCTCTATCAAGGTAACATGATAGGACAGGATTATGACGCTACGTCTTTTGACGTGACAAATAACTTTGGCTTTGAAATCAAGCGTAGCCGTACAAGGTTTGGAGCATGGTCAAACATATCGTTTGTGCGTACCCCGACACTCGTGATTGACTACTCAAATGCTGGCAACGCGTATTCGCAGTCGGCAAGATCTACTACGTTTGCAAGTCATCATGGTACACACTTCACGCTTCGTATCACCAAGCATTTTCATATAGACCTGCCTGTGTCATTACGTGCTGATTACAATAATGTCTTTACATTCAACTCTATGAAGGGTGCAGATGCCGGGTATCGCCTGACAGGATGGACGCTTGTGCCCGATGCCAATCCAAATGTGTGGTTCAATTTCTTCCGTCATAGGTTGAATATCTACCTTGGTTGTCCGTTGTCTGTGCAGATTAACAATTATAGTAATGACATCTCGTATTGTAAAGCATTTGTAAAACCTACTGCACGCATTACTGTTAAGCCAAATTATAATAATGAGTTTAACATAAATGCTGGTATGGGAAATAATACAGGTGACATACTCGACCTTATGACAGCTCCTTTGCGTACAGATTATCGTACTGAGCGTGTCGCATCTGGTATCATAGCCGAGTCAAAGCAATATGGCGGTAGTATGAACTGGAAGACACAGATGATGTTGCAGTATCTAACCATATCGGCTGGTGCAAGCCATTATGTCAACGAACTCAATACCCTACATTCTCAGAATGTAACGGCAGACGAACTGTCATCTTCAACTCTTGCCCATAACTCACGTTCAAAGAGTACATCAGTCAATGGCTGTGTGACAAAGAGTGTGCCTGCACTATTCATGAAACTGAAGGCAGAAGGCTCTTACTCATGGAACAGTGGTCAACATGCAAGTGGAAAGGACATCGTAGATGTGCATGGCAGATCATTCTCTGTTCATGGCAAGGCAACGTTCATGCCGGTAAAATGGCTTGAACTGGATTATGACTATAATCTGTCAAAGTCCATAAGTGAATATGCGGATAACAGCAACCATTTCCGTTCCCATTCACATCGTGGCTCGTTGCGCCTTTATCCATTTGATGGTTTCGAGGTGTCCTCATCGTTTGACTATGCAAACCGCCAGATTGCCGCTGACAGTTATAAGGACATGACGTTCCTCAATGCTTGGGCAAGGTACAAGACAAAGAAGATTGTCCTTACGTTTGAGATGACTAACTTGCTCAACCAGCGTCATTATTCCTATACCATAAATGACGGCTTCAATATTTATAGTTATGATTTCCGTCTCTGTGGACGTTCATGTATGCTCAAGGCAACGATGAATTTGTGATTATTTGATGGCTTTTTCTTTTGCGAATTGTCTTCGTTTTGTAACAAAATAACACCAAAATATTATTATTTAATTACAATCTGTTAAAAAATAATCACGAAACGTGTCAATGTTCAAATATTCTTTATATCTTTGCAGTCAAATTAAATAATGAACAACAATAATAAGTATTATTATGGTAAAGATTACTAAGGAAGCTGCTTTGGCTTATCACGCTCAAGGTAAGCCTGGAAAGATAGAGGTTGTACCTACAAAGCCTTACAGTACACAGACAGACCTTTCACTCGCATATTCACCTGGTGTTGCTGAACCTTGTCTTGAGATTCAGAAGAACCCACAGGATGCGTACAAATATACAAGCAAAGGTAACCTCGTTGCCGTAATCAGTAACGGTACTGCCGTTCTCGGTCTTGGCGACATAGGTGCTCTCAGCGGTAAGCCTGTAATGGAAGGTAAGGGACTCCTCTTCAAGATTTACGGTGGTATTGACGTGTTCGATATCGAGGTGAACGAGAAGGACCCTGACAAGTTCATTGAGGCTGTCAAGGCCATCGCTCCTACATTCGGAGGTATCAACCTTGAGGACATCAAGGCTCCTGAGTGTTTCGAGATTGAGCGTCGCCTCAAGGAGGAACTCGACATCCCTGTTATGCACGATGACCAGCATGGTACTGCCATCATCTCAAGTGCAGGTCTTCTCAACGCCCTTGAGGTTGCAGGAAAGAAGATTGAGGATGTCAAGATTGTAGTCAACGGAGCAGGTGCTGCTGCCATCAGCTGTACAAAGCTCTACGTAGCTCTCGGTGCTCGTCATGAGAATATCCTCATGCTCGACAGTAAGGGAGTAATCACAGATGACCGTCCTAACCTCACAGAGCAGAAGAAGGAGTTTGCCACTTCACGTCATGACGTTCACACACTTGAGGAGGCTGTAAAGGGTGCAGACGTATTCCTCGGACTCAGCAAGGGTAGTGTACTCTCACAGGACATGGTACGTTCTATGGCAAATGACCCAATCGTCTTTGCACTTGCCAACCCTGTTCCTGAGATTACATACGAGGATGCTATGGCTGCTCGTCCAGACGTACTCATGTCAACAGGACGTAGCGACTATCCTAATCAGATTAACAATGTAATTGGATTCCCATACATATTCCGTGGTGCACTCGACACAGCAAGTACAGCCATCAACGAAGAGATGAAGCTTGCTGCCGTTCGTGCCATCGCAGCCTTGGCTAAGAAGCCTGTACCAGACATCGTGAACGAGGTTTACCACGTGAACAACTTCACATTCGGTCGCGACTACTTCATTCCAAAGCCAGTTGACCCACGTCTTATCACAGAGGTATCAATGGCAGTTGCACGTGCCGCTATGGAGAGTGGTGTTGCCCGCAAGCCTATCGAGGACTGGGACGCATACGCAGCTCACCTCAAGCAGATTATGGGTCAGGAGAGCAAGCTCACTCAGAAACTCTACGAGACTGCTCGTCGCAACCCACAGCGTGTGGTATTTGCTGAGGGTATTCACCCAACAATGATGAAGGCTGCAGTAGAGGCAAAGAACGAGGGAATCTGTTATCCAATACTCCTTGGTAACGAGGAGAAGATTCGTAACCTTGCAGCAGAGCTTGACCTCAACCTTGACGGCATTGAGATTATCAGTCTCCGTCAGACTCAGGAGGCAAGTCGTCGCGAACGTTTCGCACGTATCCTTGCAGAGAAGAATGCTCGTGAGGGATATACCTTTGAGGAGGCAAACGACAAGATGTTCGAGCGCAACTACTTCGGTATGATGATGGTTGAGACAGGTGAGGCAGACGCATTCATCACTGGTGTATATACTAAGTACAGCAACACTATCAAGGTTGCAAAGGAGGTTATCGGCATTAAGCCAGGCTACAACCACTTTGCCACTATGCACATCCTCAACTCAAAGAAGGGAACATACTTCATTGCCGATACGCTCATCAACCGTCACCCAGGTACAGACACACTCGTTGATGTGGCTCGTCTTGCTGAGAGTACAGTTGAGGTATTCAACCAGAAGCCAGTAATGGCTATGGCAAGCTATTCTAACTTTGGTTGTGACAAGGAAGGTTCACCTGCAGAGGTACACGAGGCTGTACGCATCCTTCAGGAGGAAAAGGCAGACCGTGTCATCGATGGTGAGATGCAGCTTAACATCGCACTCGACCGTGAGCTTCGCGACCGCCGCTATCCATTCACTCGCCTCTTTGGCAAGGATGTGAATACTCTCATCTTCCCTAACCTCTCAAGTGCTAATGCAGCAAGCAAGCTCATCCAGTACATGAGCAACGATGTAGAGGTTATCGGCCCTATTCAGATGGGACTCAACAAGCCTATCCACTTCACAGACTTCGAGTCAAGTGTACGTGACATCGTCAATATCACAGCCGTAGCTGTCATTGATGCCATCGTACAGAAGAAGCGTGGCTAATTGACTGAATGTTTCTCCTTCATACGGGCAGAGTGATTTGTTCATGATGCGTATGCTCCCTTGTATAGGGAAGGAGATTTGTTATATAAAAAATGTCGTTGCCCGACAGGACGTGGTTGTTCTGTCGGGCTTTTATATTTGTACCCTTTTCTTGTTTTGTTGGATGTTTTATTTTTGTGTTTTTGACAAGTTTTCTTCCTGCTTTCTACCCCCATAGAAGGGGCGTAATGGGTGCGCTGATTATGTAAACTATACAATATCAGTGTCGTAATGTTGGGTACGATGATGCAATATTTTCTATGGGGTCAGGTTTGTAGGTTACGGATAATCTTCATACTTTTGCATCATGAATAAGTCATCTATTCACCTTTGACTATTACCGATGAGCCCGGAGGGTTGTTGCTGCTTCCGGGCTCATATTATGTTTGCTCAATTTTAGAATTATCTAAAAATATTGCGACCTGTACGGTTGTAGTTTTGCACAAAGGTGCATATTAAAAAAACAGTCAAGAAACAGAACAAAAACAAGAAAAAACATGTTTTTTTTGATTTTATTTGGTTTTTACCATGTTTTTTTAACTGGCCGCACTGCGGCAAA
>JAFYAT010000053.1 GCA_017540585.1 Bacteroidaceae bacterium
ATAGGAATCAACATTACCTCGCCACACGTTTTCGTTGCGCCCATTCTTCTTACACAAGGCACGAGCATCGTCCACATGACCAGGACCTGCATTGTAAGCGGCAAGTATGAAGTTGATGCGCTCTTCTGGATTAGTAATTGATGAATAGTGGTTGTCAAGTTGAGCAATAAGTCTTACAGCACCACGAAGACTTGACTCTGGCGAGAACACCTCATTCTCCCCCACTCCCATGTCTGCAGCTGTGGAAGGCATGAGCTGCATAAGTCCGAGAGCACCCATCCATGACACAGCATTAGGGTCAAAACCTGACTCCTGATATGCTTGTGCTGCAAGGAGTCGCCAGTCCCAGTTACATTTGGAAGAATATGTTCTAAAGAGATGGTCATAGACGGAAATCTGTCCCTTAGCAAGATTGAGTATTGGTGCTGCTACCTTGCGACGTGGGGCATAACTCTTGTATTTGCCCGACTTACCTCCACGACGATGGAGCGTAGTCATATCAAAGAAACGGCTCTCGTTGGCATTCATCCACGCCACAAGCGACTTTGATAGGTCAACAGAACTCTTGCGAACCGCCCATGCTACAGTTCCGCTGGAGAGGGAACGGTCACCACGAACAACCGCCATGCTGTCGAGGTAATGAGTCAAAGGCATAGCTCCACAGAAAGTGACTTTGTCCTTCAAGGAATCAGTCACGGCAATATTATAGGCAATAATATCGCCATCACCTTTCTTCAGTTTATCTATCATCTCACTCTGGCTTCGACACACATCAACCCTCATGCTCACGCCTATGCTGTTGGCATATTCGTCGGCAAGCATATACTGACTACCAAAATTTTCTCCACGAAACTCAAAATAACTGACTGGTCCATATAGCGTGAGCACTATGAGTTCGCCATTATCCTGAATTTCGTGGAGGTCAAACAAGTCATCTTCTCCCACCTGCGAGTGACTGGAGAACACGCTTGATTCAGTTGTTTGCGTACCATTATTGCATGATGTCAGTATGGTAGCAATAGCCATGAATGAAACGAGAACGATGTTCTTCATTTTCTTTTATCCCTTACGCTGACTTGGTCTGTTCTGTACACGTTTCTTGATTTCTGCCTTATGCTTTGCAGCTCCCGAACCGTGTGCACCAGTCTTGTACGATTTAATTCTTGCCTTGGTCTTTACCTTGTTAGGATTTTCCTTTTTCTCCTTCTTGGCTCCGCCAAAGCTGATGCCATTCATCATGGCATACATAATCTCGTTGTCTGTTGCCATTTCCGTTAATTAGTAATGAATAATTAGTAATTAGTAATGAGAAGCTGTTTGTCAATGAGTAATTAGTAATGAATAATTAGTAATAGCAATCCAGCCCATAGCTAACAACAAATGGCTGTGCCTATATTACTAATTACTAACTACTAATTACTCATTATAGATTATTAGTGGTGGAAGAGGCGGATTCCTGTGAACGCCATCGCAATGTTGTACTTATCACAAGTCTCGATAACATTGTCGTCACGTACAGAACCACCTGCCTGAGCAATATATTCTACACCACTCTTGTGTGCACGCTCGATGTTGTCACCGAATGGGAAGAACGCATCACTACCAAGTGCTACACCTGTATTCTTTGCAATCCATGCTTTCTTCTCCTCGATTGTAAGAGGCTCTGGCTTCTCTGTGAAGAACTGCTGCCAAGTACCCTCACGGAGTACATCCTCCCACTCATCGCCAATATATACGTCGATTGTATTGTCACGATCAGCACGACGGATGCCCTCCTTGAATGGAAGGTTCATAACCTTTGGACACTGACGCAACCACCAGATATCTGCCTTATTGCCTGCAAGACGTGTACAGTGGATACGGCTCTGCTGTCCAGCACCGATACCGATAGCCTGTCCGTCCTTCACATAGCATACAGAGTTACTCTGAGTGTATTTGAGAGTGATAAGTGCAATCTTGAGATCACGCTTAGCTTCTTCTGTGAATGTCTTGTTCTGTGTAGGAATATTCTCAAAGAGATTATCACCAGTAAGGTCAATCTCATTACGTCCCTGCTCAAAAGTAACACCAAACACCTGCTTGCTCTCTATTGGAGCTGGCTTGTACTCTGGATCAATCTTGATTACACAGTAAGTACCCTTACGCTTCTCACGAAGAATCTGAAGAGCCTCAGGAGTATAGTCAGGAGCAATGACGCCATCACTTACCTCACGCTTGATGAGTGTAGCTGTAGCCTCGTCACAAGTATCGCTAAGAGCGATGAAATCACCGTAAGAAGACATACGGTCTGCACCACGTGCACGAGCGTATGCTGTTGCGATAGGAGTCAAAGGAATCTTTACATCGTCAACGAAATAGACCTTCTTGAGTGTGTCGCTCAATGGAGCGCCAACAGCAGCACCAGCAGGACTGACATGCTTGAACGAAGCTGCAGATGGCATACCTGTGGCAGCCTTAAGCTCCTTTACCAACTGCCAGCTGTTAAGTGCATCAAGGAGGTTAATATAACCTGGACGACCTGACAACACCTCGATTGGAAGTTCACCTTCCTGCATATAAACGCGTGAAGGCTTCTGATTAGGGTTACACCCGTACTTCAATGCTAACTCTTTCATTTGATTCTTTTATTTAGATAGATATTACTTTTCTGACTGCAAAGGTAACACAAAATATTCAAAAAAACATAAAATAATTTCGTTTAGAACAATCAAATACAAAAAAGGTATTGCTACTAAAAAAGAAAAGTTGTATTTTTGCAACCAAAATATCAATATAGTTTAAAACTAAACAGGATTTTAGATGAAAAAGAATTCTAAGATGTCATTAGACTGTCTCACTAAAGGAAACATCTGGACAATAGACGAAGCAGAGCTTAACCAGATGATTCTCGATGCTAAAAAGAATGACGACTTTGCAGAGAATGAGTCACACTACATGAACATTATCCGCACAGTATTCGACATTCAGTACCTCAACAGAGAAGACGAGAAGAAGATAGCTCAACTCGAGGACATGCATTACGAGATATTCTCTTCACCAAGCGAAGGAGAGAACAACGCCATTGCCATCCGTAAGCACCCTATCAAGAAGATTACAGACCTTACTCTCGAAAACATCACACACCTTGAACCATACGAGGTGCTTAATCTTATCGAGAAGAACATGGGTACAGGATGGAAGGGACTTCCACTCGCTATTCAGGACATTATAGAATCAAACTTCTTTGTTGACTGTAGTGTACTTCCAGCAACAACCATGCACCGCCCAGGCGGAATCATTGACCGAAGAAAGGATGACGGCTACGAGGTACTCGAGATTGTTCGCGGTACATGGATAGAGGCTGTATTCATCAAGGAAAAACCAAAGGTAGAACGAGTTAAGTACAACTCCGGACTCAACAACTTCAAGAGCATGAACGGAGATGAAAGTCTCGACGAGAACCTTGACGAAGATATGGATGAGGACGAGGAAGACCTTGACGACGACATGGAGGATCGCGTACCAGATCAGGATGATGACGATATGGACGATGAGCTTGACGAGTCAAATGCTCAGATTGAGGAGAACATCGACCTTGAAGATCCATCTTACGATGACGAAGACGAATAATCTTTCACACAACTTCCGCAAATTTCAGACTAAAAGCGTAGTGTAATAATGTGTTACACTACGCTTTTCTTTATATATAGATAAAAAAGGAAAGAAAAATTTGGGTAAAAAAAATATATGTAGTAATTTTGCAACGAATTTCATCTGGGGCTGACTGGATTTGACAGCGAGATGAAGTGGTATGTAAGCATGCAGTGAGTCGCTGGCCCTCACTATAATATCAGTCTGCAAAAGTTTAATTGGCGAAAATACTTACGCTCTCGCTGCTTAATCGAAGTATAGTAGATTAGCCTTATTTCCTTGCCAGGCGAGGAAACGAGACATCGCCCTGGAAGCTGTTGTTCCGAAGCGTCCAGATCAGCGGTGCTAAAAATTCGGGAATAGTCATGCGTAGCCTCGTGCGTATGATGAAACTTAGAGGATAAGGGTGTGATTGGTGGTCCAGGTCTTGTTACATCACGAAAACCGAAGGCTGGAATAAGCATGTAGAAAGCGTATGGCTTCCTTGTTTGGACGAGGGTTCAATCCCCTCCAGCTCCACAAAACGATGTATGAACAATACAGACCAAAGGCTAAAGAATTCAGACTAATGACTAAAGACAAAAGTCACAAAGACTTACTCTTATCGTCACGTCTTCATTCTTTAGCCTTTATCATTTCGACTCACGCCTCAAAGTATAGACCCAAAGAACAAGAATGAGAATAAAGATAATCATACTGTTAGCAGCATTTCTCACAGTGGCAGATGCGTACCCGCAGGAGGTCACAAGAATACATTCGGGAGAAAGAACTTTTCAGTTTCTTACTTCCGAGATAGACTCCATCACCTTCGTAGATGCTTCATCTACAAAAAAGACGGAGATTACCAAAGAAACCTACAAGGACATCATGAAGATGTTTAAGGAGACAGAGGAGTATAAGAATTTTTTCTACTGTGACTTCTCAACATCTTCGGACACAGAATACTTGAACAAACTGACAGCACAATGTGGTCAAATACTATCGTTCAACGGCGAGGGAATAAGGTCGTCCTACATCAAGGACGGAAAGATGTGCAACGAAAAGAACTATTACATCTACGGAAAACTGAACGCTCCAATCAACTACATCGGGATGAAATACTCGTATGAGCACGTAAGAAACATCAAAGAGGAGGATAATTTTCCTCCTTGTGTCCTACTTCTCGGTCAGACAGGAGATTCAAAAGACCCGTGGGCTTACATCATTCATATTCTTTTCTACAACGACAAGTTGTACATCAACACACGGCATGGTGGCAACTTCGTCATGGATTGTGTACACGTAGAGGGAACATCAAAATATGCTCCCAAGAAAGATGGTGAACAGTACGAGGTGAGTGCACAGATTGTAGATGACAAAATACACATCCGAAAGCCAGACGGCAGTTATATTGTCTATCAAAACGAGTTCTTCAGAGAGAACTTCACTTTTGCGTGTTGGCAGATATACAACAAGACAGAGCAGAACATCAACGGCTTTCTCCATGAGTTGTACGCAGGCGACAAACCAGGAATGGAGGAGGCTTTCCGCACTATAAACACCATGAGGACAAGTACCATCCCAAGCATAGCCAAAGGAAAAGAATGATTGAAAGCAAGTACCTTCATATCATGACAGAGATTACAATAAATCAGTCATCATGTATGAAAAAGCATACTTGAATTTTGTCATTAGGCAGAAAATGCTTAATTTTGCGTACTAATACGTTTTATGTCCTTATGATATTAAGAGTATTCGGACATATCCGTATGGAACTACAATGTTGATACAGCTTAATGACTCTATATACTGTAACATATAAGGTACTCAAGAAGATTGCATTATTTCTGCATACTCTATGGATGTTTTTGGAGAAAAAACAACTTGGCGCATGTGGAAAGAATGTTGTCATATTATATCCTAACAGACTTAGTAAAAGGATGTTCATCGGCAACGATGTGAACATATATGAGCACGGGCAGTTCATCATTGGACCTGGAGGCAAGTTCATCATGAAGGATCGTTCGGGATGTGCCCAACACCTTACGGTCATAACAGGCAAACACGGGCATATTGTAGGCAAGTGGAACAAGGATATCACCATGAATCGCCTTGACGATACGGAGACAACCATAACGGTGGAAGAAGATGTAAGAATCGGGGCAAACGTGACATTACTGGCTGGAGTCACATTAGGCAGAGGATGCAGGATTGGCGCAGGAAGCGTGGTGACCAAGGATGTTGCTCCCTACTCCATTGCAGCAGGCAATCCAGCACGGCACTTACGGTTCATCTTCACACCAGAAGAAATTGTGGAACACGAAAAGAAACTGTATAAGGAAGAAGACAGATTAAGTTACGATGAGATAAAAGGCATGTTCAAATAATAAGAATGCTATTCAGGTAAACAGACATTTAGGCACAGCATGCCACAAGAGGTGGACTACCAATGTGGCAAAAGAGACTTGAGACAGAAACAATATTTGAGACAGAGAAAAAGAAAATGGACGCGTTGAATTACAAAATTCCAGCAAAAGGTTTACTGCTTATCCTGTTCGAACTGGGCTTCGGCTTGAAGGTAGAACTGGTGGGCAGTATGTCCCTTAGCGAGATATTCGTATTTTGCTACACTCTGTTTTACCTGTTCCGCGAGCCTATGCTTGAAGAGAAGTCTTTCAAGCGTCTCATATTCGGTTACCTGCTCCTTATCGGTGCTCAATGTACTTCAGAAGCCATGGTGGGTTCATCCACTACAACCTCACTCAAAGGTATTGCCATCACGGTAATATCATTCTGTCACTTATATTTTCTTATCAACGCATTCAAGAGTTCAAGGCACATGCTACCATGGGCATTCATCGGCATGCTAATACGTCCGATGATTATGGGTACTGACTTTGATGGTAACACGATTGATGCCCTCAACGGTATGAATGTAGCATACCTCAAATTTGTAATTGCACCACTTATCCTCAACCTATTGATGTTGTTCTGCTACTTCAGAGATAACATCAGGACAAGTTTACTGCTCCTTGCCGTAGGTTCATTCTTCCTGCTCCTTGGAGCAAGATCATGGGGAGGTGTAGCGTTCTTATCAGGTATCATATCAATAGTAATTACAGCATTCAAACGAATAAGGTTCAGGTATATATTTGTTCTACTTTGTGCAGCATCAGCCATAACATTCAACTCATACACATACTATGTGGACAGGGTCTTGAAAGGTAAGATTTCGGGTGGTAATAGTGGACAGATTCTCCGTGCCGACAACCCATACAATCCAATCAACCTGTTGAAGGTAGGACGAACAGAGACATTCATCGGTACTATTGCATTCCTTGATGCGCCTTTGTGGGGACACGGAGCATGGAAAAAGGATTCCGACTACGGTTTCAAATATACGAAGATGAAGAGCTACTACCAGAACCTCAACGAGAAAGTGTATGAAGATGATGTTGACCTCGTGCCTTGCCACTCAATCTTGGTTGGATTCGGCTGCTACAATGGTATATTCGCTTTCATAGCAGGAGGATTGCTCTTAGGTGCATTCTTTTACATGGGACTTCACAACATATTCGTGACGCGACGGTACATCATCATATCCACATACTTCCTCATCATCTTTGCATGGCACTCGCTATTCTCGCCACAATCTAACTTCCGTCTCACACATCCGCTCTACATGGCGTTCTTCTATGTCATCTTCGTATATAAGAGCAAGGAGTTAGTAATCAAGCCAAAGGTATTGAGTCGCTACAAAGTACTTGAAGCTATCATGCGTGCCGAAGAGCGCGAGCGCGAATTTGAGGAAAAAGAGAGCAATATTGAGTCAGAAGCAGAGACAGAGGCAGATAAGACTGAGCAGGTGGAGGAGACAAATAAACGTGACTATGCAGCTGAGTTCCGCAGACGACACAAGAAGTTGATATAACTTGCATTACTCATTCTTCATAATGCAAGAGTTAAGAGCTAAGAATTAGAAGTTATAGGTTTGAGATTACTCGTATTCCATGGTGTTTACAACAACTCCAAACGTCTCAGCTCAATTTTTAACTTTTAACAATTAACTTCTGTATGAACAATACAGGTAAGAAACATCTATGGAAAAGGACATCTTAGTTATAACAGCCACACGAGGCAAGAGGCAGACTCTGGGGGAGACCATCCGTTCGGTACGTGAAATAGGTTCTGACAGAGTAAGACACATAATCATTGCCCCTAAGACAGTACTTCAGAATATTGCGAGACAATATCCTGATACCGAATGTGTGGCAGAGCCTGATGATGCCAATGGAATATATTCCGTATTAAACTATGGTTTCCGCACCTACGGCAAAGACTACAGATTCCTCACTTTCCTTAATGATGATGACACATGGCTTCCTGAGTACAGGAAGTTGATAGATACAATAACGAACGATGACACCCTTGCACTTGTTTACGGCAATACAAGATATGTAAACAAGTATGGCGTAAAGATTGGTACACAGACCTGTTCAAGCCAGTTTGACAAGTTCATTCCACTACTCCATTCGGGCATAATATTACTTACGCAACAAGCCGTGATAATGAAGAGCGACCTGTTTTTCTCCATTGGCGGCTTCGATGAGTCATACAAGCTTGTGGCTGACACCAAGTTATGGGCACAGTTGTCAATGAAGAGCATCAACTACAAATACATAAACGAGGAATGTGCCACTTACAGGATTCAGGAGGGACAGTTGTCATCTGACCACACACTCCAGAAAGAAGAACACGCACGTCTTCTCAAAGAATTAGGAGATACATCAAGCATATTCAGCACGTTAACATTCCGTATCAGAAACATTTCCACATACATCAAGCGTGCATTAGGATGTAAGGGACACAGAAGGAAACCAATCACATCTAAGGCAGCACAAGTGCTGACCGTAATGCTTCCTTGGCGACTGAGACGCTATGTACTCAACAAGTATTTCCTTTACGACATAGCTCCAACGGCACATATCGGCTGGTCATTCATCTATCCTAAGCACCTGACCATGGATGAAGGTGCAACAATAGGTCATCTTAATGTAGCCATCAACCTCGACTGCATCAAGATGGGACGCAACTGTATCATCAGTCGCAGCAACTGGATAACAGGATTCCCGACTGGTACAGACTCGCCACACTTTGCACACGACAAGGAACGCAGGTCAGAACTGATAATGGGTGACGAGTCATCCATAACCAAGAAACATCACATCGACTGTACCAATAGTGTGATATTAGGCGAGTTCGCTGCCATTGGCGGTTACGACACACAGATACTTACTCACTCTGTTGACATGATGGAATGTCGTCAAGACAGCCACCCTATCATCATAGGCAAGTACAGCCTCGTTGCTACACGTTCTATCATAACAGGTGGGGCACAACTACCAGCATATTCCGTTCTATGTGCAGGTGCATATCTCGGTAAGCACTACGAAGAGGAATGGAAGATGTACGGAGGTGTTCCTGCACGTCCTATCAAGGACATACCAAAGGAAGCAAAGAGATTCCACAGGACTCAAGGCTTTATAATTTAAGGGTTTTACTATTAACAACAAAAAAGGAGTAACAATATCCAGATGCCCCCCTCTTTCGTGGGATGGTGAACCTATGAATGTTCTTCACTACATACCTTCCGTAGATGCCTATTCAGGCGGTCTGGGTTCCTACATGCAGATAACGACTCCCGAACTGGGAAAGTTGGTCGATTTGCATGTAGCCACTCATCGTACGGATAATGAGTTACCACTGAAGAACTGTACCAAGCATTATATAAGTGGCACGGGCATCAACATAAGCAGTTATGTGAAAGATGAGGTCTTTGCCCTGATAAATAATGTAAAGCCAGACATCATACATATCAACTGCTGCTGGACTCCACTGAGTGCATACTTTGCTATATGGGCAAGGGAGTACTGTAAGACAAGGTGCATACATATTCCTATTATATATACTCCACACGGAATGCTTGAGCCGTGGATTATTGCTCACAACTACTGGACAAGGAAGATGCCTGCCACAATCATTTACCAGCGCAAGGCGTTGAAATGTGCAGACATGATTCACTCTACGGCAGAGTCGGAGAGACGCAATCTCCGCAAGCTCGGCTGGAACAAGAACATACACATCATTCCTAACTGCGTGGATGTGACCAACATCATGCCTAAGGCATCATGGCGCAAGACACACAAGATACTGTTTCTCTCACGTGTACATGAGAAGAAGGGTATCAACTTCATCATCGAGGCTGTGGCACAACTGAAGGAAGAGCTTCACGACTACCGCATATCCATCGTTGGACCAGGTGAAGACAGATATGTCAAGCAACTTGTTGCCATGGCAAAAAGCCACGGAGTGAGCGACATCATCACGTTTGAAGGTTCTGTATTCGGTGACAGAAAGTTCGAACTTTACAAGGAAGCAGACCTATTCCTTCTCCCTACCCACTCCGAGAACTTCGGTATCGTGGTGGCAGAAGCTTTAGCATGTGGAACACCAGTCATAACGACTGTGGGCACGCCGTGGAAGGAACTCAACGAGAGACATTGCGGATGGTGCATAGAGATTGGCACTAAACCTCTGGTAGATAGCCTGCATGAGTTCCTTCGTATGACAGAGACAGAACTTGAAGTGATGGGACGTAACGGCAGACAACTTGTAGAGGATAAATATTCATGCGAGAGCATTGCACAACAATTCTACAGTCTCTACAACGACCTCACCAATCGTCCACTCACGGTACTCCACTACATACCACGAATCGACCGAGGCTCAGGAGGACTGGGCGCATTCATGCAACTCATGTCAAAGGAGATAGGTGCACGTTGTCGCCTGCACGTGCTTACACACAAGCATAGCGACAACATACCACTGGAGAACTGCACTATCAGTTACCTCAGTTCTATATGGCCAACATTCATCACCAAGGGGGAGTTCTGTAGAATACTCGACAAGATACATCCCGACATCGTACACGTCAACACCTGTTGGATGCCGCTCAGCGCATACACCGTGATGTGGGCAAAGGAGATGGGATACAAGGTGGTACTCACACCACACGGTATGCTTGACACACTAATTATCAAGCACAACTACTGGACAAGGAAGATGCCAGCCATACTCTCCTACCAACGCAAGGCGGTAAACAAGGCAGACATCATACACTCCACATCAGAGCATGAACGTAAGGTTCTCCATCACATCGGATGGAACAGGAACATAAGGGTCATACCTAACGGAGTGAATCTCGACAGCATAAAGATGAAGGAAGATGACGAGTCGTCACGCACCATCCTATACCTCGGACGCATACATCCACAGAAGGGACTGGAGCACCTCATCGAGGCAGTCGTTAAAACGAAGAAACAGCTCATGGCAAATGGCTACAGCGTGAAGATTGTGGGTATGGGTGAAGAGTCATACATCACAAAAATCAAGGATATGGCTTATACGTTCGGACTAAATGACATCATACATTTTCAAGGTCCACGCTACGAGGAACGCAAATTTGACGTGTTCCGTCATGCAGCCCTTACCATACTGCCATCCCACTCCGAGAGTTTCGGACTCGTAGTAGCAGAATCGCTCGCATGTGGCACACCCGTCATCACCACCAAGGGTACACCTTGGAGCGAGATAAACGGACACATCAATCCACAGACAGGCACACGCGAAGGTTGCTGCGGATGGTGGATAGACACAGGTACAGAACCTTTGGCAGCAGCCATAACCGAGTTCCTCAACACACCTGACAATGAACTCCGACAGATGAGTCACAACGGCAGGGCACTCATCGAGAACCGTTACTCTACCATCATCGTAGCAGAAGAACTGATTGATGTGTACAACAAGATAAAGGATGAAACATCCGCACAACAGCACTCAAACTTTAACCACAAATTATGAATTGTGAATTAAATACAACGGTTGACCTCTCAACCTTCACTACAGGTAACTTTGACAAGGGAGCAGGCAAAGTAAAGATAGCTCTTTGGTTCATAGTCAACGCCCTCATCGTGCGTGCAAGCTGGAATCCATTCATGAGCATCAAGATCATGCTGCTACGCTTGTTCGGAGCAAAGATAGGCAAAGGACTTGTAATCAAGAATAACGTCATCATCAAGTCACCATGGAACCTCGTCGTAGGCGACAATGTGTGGCTCGGCGAATACTGCTGGATAGACAACCTCGACAAGGTTGTCATCGGCAACAACGTGTGTATCAGTCAAGGGGCTATACTCCTGACAGGCAATCACGACTATACACGTACCTCATTTCCTTATCGTAATGCCCCTATCCACATCGAGGACGGAGCATGGATAGGCGCACGTACCATCGTGTGCCCTAACGTGACCGTACATACCAATGCCATCCTCACAGCAGGCAGCACCATAACCGAAGACATGGAAGCCAACGGAGTATATCAAGGCAATCCAGCAAACAAGGTCAAGGAAAGAAAGATACAAAACAATTTATGATACATAGGTATGAACAGATTCCTTGAACTTATACGCATAGCATTAGGCACTCAGAAGGAGTTTACGGCACCACCATCAGATGACGAGTGGGAGAGACTCTATGTACTTGCCAACCGTCACGCCATAGGTGGACTACTCTTCAGGGCACTCACCACCCTGCCAAAAGAACAGATGCCACCAGCTACACTCGCTGCCGACTGGTTCACGCTTGCCAATAAGATGAAGGAAGACAACGCACGAAGGGAGAAGGAGGTAACACACACTACACGCATCTTCCTCAAGTACGGCTTTCGCTCCGTCATACTCAAGGGACAGTCACTCACACAATACTATCCGCATCCTGAGTTGCGACGTAGCAGCGACATCGACGTATGGCTCGATGGCTCACGCAAAGACATCATCGCCTACGTCTGTTCAGTCAAGAAACCAGGCTCAATACTCTACCACCATTGCGATTTTGACGTACTCAATGGCACTAATATAGAAGTACACTTCACACCATCATACTTCGCCAATCCATTCGCCAACCACAGATTCCAGGCATGGGCAAAACAACAGGGCGAACGACTCTTTCCGCATTGCCACAAAGACATGGAACAGAACTACAACACCACGGATGCCACATTCGACATCCCATATCTGCTCATACACCTGTTCCGCCATGTCATCGACGAAGAACTTGAACTGAAGCCCGTCATCGACTATTTCTTCGTGCTTCGTAGCCAACACCTCACAGCCGAGGACAAACGTAAGCACATACACACACTCCGTCAGTTTGGCATCGACCGCTTTGCCGCAGGAGTGATGTACGTTCTCCACGACATGCTCGGACTGGAAGATGAGTATCTTCTCTGCCCTCCCGACCAGCGACAAGGCAAGGCACTCGAGGCAGAACTGTTCCGCCCAATGCAAGACAAAGGATGCCTTGAACAAGGTAGGTCAGACAGCAACCACCTCCGTCGTTTCCTCCAGAGACAAGCCAATCTGCTACGATTCTTGCCATTTTATCCCTGCGAGATATTGTGGATGCCTTACTGGATGATAAAAATCTTCGTTTTGCTTCGTCGAAACAAATAATAATAGTACATTTGCAAAAAATTGGATATACCGAAGCTTCCCAAAACCAAAAATATTCTTAGACAATAGGTGAAAATAACAATAATCACAGTCTGTTACAACAGAGAAAGTACCATACGCGACGCCATAGAGAGCGTACTCGCACAGGATTATGATGATATCGAGTATATCATCATAGATGGTTTATCCAAGGACAAGACTATGGATATTGTAAACGAATACCGTGGACGAGTAACACACATCATCTCCGAGATGGACCGAGGAATGTACGAAGCAATAAACAAAGGCATACGCATGGCAACAGGCGACTACATCGGACTTGTACATTCTGACGACATGCTCATCTCTCCTCATACAATAAGTCACATAGCACAACGACTCACCGAAACAGGTGCTGATCTTCTCTATGCCGATGGCATATACGTTGACCGCAACGACCTCAACAAGGTGAAACGAGTATGGCGAGGTGGTAACTTCACACGCCGCAAACTCAGTTTTGGATGGCTTCCACTTCACACCACGGTATATATGCGTAAGGACATCATCCTCAAGTGTGGACTATATGACGAACGCTACGAGATATCAGCCGATACCAAGTTCCTCATCAAGTGTCTATGCCACAAGGATATCCATATCACATATCTCCCTGAGACCGTCATCCGCATGCGCATGGGTGGACTCTCCACAACATGGGCGCACATCAGCCACGTATGGGCAGAGGACATCCTCCTCTACCGCCAATTCGGTTTCAAGCACCCTTACATTCTCAAGTTCCTCAAGATGGCATGGAAGATACCACAGTACATCTCTGCCCTATTCTATTAACGACTTGTTAATAACTCAAGTTTCATAAGTACTTCTCTTGCAGTAAAGAGAAGTAAAAAGAAGTAAAAAGACATTACAATGTCAGCGATATTTGCATTGCTCTATATCAATTGTACCCCCTATTTTGACTATATAGACTTTACAAATATTCACTTTATTTTATGTGCATAAATACGAAAAGGTAGATGTGTGTGAATACACATTCATTTGTCCATTAAAATCAGAGGCAAAAGGCTTATTTTTTTCTACGCGCACAAAAAAAATTTTTGTACGCGTACAAAAAATATTTCCTTCGTGAAGCAGAATTTTTTTCATCACGTACAAATATTGTCTTTATCGCCATGTAAGCGTAATTTTATGACTGATAATTTACGATAAGTCCATCGTATGTTGTAAACTGTTATCGTACAAATAGAACAAAAGAGGACAAACAATAAACTAACTGATAGCCATGAGGCGACGATTAAATTCGTCCTTGTCGTATATAGAGTTATTGCGGATGCGGGAACGATAATTGTAGATAGTAGGAAGTGAGTAGTTGAGGAAGTGAGCAATCATGGTTGAGTCATCTACACCGAGACGGACAAGGGCAAAGATGCGAAGCTCGATGTTGAGGAGTTCACCTTTCTTGGGAACAAGTTGGCAGTCATCCTTCAAGAGTGCATTGAACTCGCTGATGAAGTCTGGATGAATACTGAGGAACGACTTGTCGAAGTCAGCAAAGAAACGTTTCTGCTCATCCTCCATCACGTCGTCTGACTTGAGTAGCTTCATAAGTTCCTGCTGCTGATTGTTCTTGGCGAGCTTGAGGAGTGACTTGCGGAAATTCTCAAAAGCATCCATATAACTACGACACATCTCAAGATAATGGGCGATGTATTCTTCCTTTATCTTGTTGGTATTCTGTAACAAGTCATTGGCACGTGACAACATATCGTTGTTCTCACCCAACTGCGAGTTGTAACCCTGTAACTGCATATTTGCCTCTTCGAGTTGACGGTTGGCATCCTCCAACTGATTGTTAGTCACAGCAAGACGTTTATTAGCCTCCGACAGTTTCTCCTTGATATTATGCACACGCTTAATCTGTTTCTGGAGATAGAACAAGGCAAGAATGAGGAACACAGCAAAGGCACATACACCCGAAAAGAGCGTATGTTCAAACATCTGATTACGTTTCTCCTGCTCACGATACTCCTTATCTATAATAGGGAAGATGGTATTCACCTCGAAAGTACGAAGAAAAGCACTACAGAAATGAGCATCTTCCATGCTACAGAACAGATAGGTGTAAGCCCTGTCCACATCCCCCATCTTGAGCATGAGGCTTGCCAACTCAGGCAAGGCGACATACTCTGTCACTCCGTTTCTTATGTCCGCTATTGCCGTGAGAGCAAGATAGACGGCATACTTGTCATCATCCCCCTTCACCTTATAACATTGAGCAAGGTTATAGTAGGCATACACCTTCTGCTCATCCTCTGCCTTGGCAAGTATGTCCTGAAGAACAGCTATAGCGACATCAGCCTCACCATGCACGATGTAGTTGTCCGCCAGCACATTGTCACGACGTATTCCCTGCGGAGTAAACTGAAGGATAGAATCACGATAAGCCTGTGTGAGTTGTCCGTAATGATTGTCATCATGACGGAAGTCCTTGATATACTCAGCATACCATCCATACACCGTACGGCAAGTATGGAAATACTCGGCACGAACTTCGGACGAAGCATCATCCACATTGATAGTGTCAACAATATCTATGGCAGATGAGAAGTCGCCCATGATACCGAACGTGATAGCTTTCTTCATCATAATCATGAGACGACGTGTGTTGTCATGCTTCACGTCATCAAGTCTCTCCATCATCCTTATATAATGGAAGGAACTGTCCACTTGAAAATTATTGTAGCTGCTGTATATCTGTTCATACAACGAGTACAACTCATCATCGGATGCATTACCAACAAGCCGTTTGAGACTGTCAATCCTATCTTGAACCCTCTTGTGATATATGTCTTTTTTCTGTATGGCATTATCAAGTTCCGTTAACAAAGAAGGCAACTGCTGGCCGTATGTCTTGCCAATAAAGGCAAATGAAATAAGTATAATTGTTACAATATGTTTCATGTCGGTATAGACTTTTGTTACATTTGTGGGCAAATTTAAGATTATTTTTTTGTATTTCGTTTATATTTTTGCAATTATTTTTCAATAATTATCACTATTTATCAACATGTTAGTTTTTGACAGTACTTATATTTTTCTTATTATCACTTTATTGTGTCGTATAATACCGTAATTTTGCAATCGAGAAATTCACAAAGACAACTAACTCAGTCAACCAGATACATTACTAATGATAAAATCAAAACTAACACTAACGTTCCTCTTGAGCCTTTGCTCTTTTATGGGAATAAACGCAACTAAAATAAACGTGAGCCACATCCACCCTCTTTGTTGGTGGGCTGGCATGAAGAATACCGAGCTTCAGATAATGATTCACGGTACGGGACTTGGTGTGTACGATGTACAGATCAAGAATGCTCAGGGAATAGTATTGAAAAGCGTAAACAAGTTCGACAACAACAATTACATTATATTATATGTAGATACGAAGGGTGCCCCAGCACAGACGTTCAACATTGACCTCATGAAGGCAAAGAAGGTTGTGAAGAGCATCCCTTACGAATTGAAGGAACGTAAGAACACACGTCTTGGGTCGTTCGATTCATCCGACGTGCTCTACCTTCTCATGCCAGACCGCTTTGCACAGGGACTTACAAAGGAGCAGAAGACACCTATGTATGCCAAGGCAAAGTATGAGAAGACATGGAACCGTAAGGTGGACATGGCACGCCACGGAGGAGACCTTGCAGGTATGACCGAGCATCTTGATTATCTCAAGGAGCTTGGCATTACAGCTGTATGGCACACACCAAGTCTCGTAAACGACATGGCAGAGATGTCTTATCACGGCTATGCCATTACTGACTATTATGAGACGGATCCGCGTCTCGGTACTAACGAAGATTACAAACGTTTTGTTTACACATCCCATAATAAAGGTATCAAGGTAATAAAGGACATTGTTTTCAATCATTGCGGCTCACACAACTTCCTGTTTACTGATCGTCCAGCTGACGACTGGTTCAACTACGACAGCAAATATACGCAGACATGTTACAGGACAGGTGCCGCCGGGGATAACCACGCATCAACTCTCGACAAGAAACTGACCGTAGATGGTTGGTTTGTCGAGAGTATGCCAGACTTCAACGAACGAAACCGATTCGTAGCTGACTACCTCATCCAAGCAAGCAAATGGTGGGTAGAATATGCAGGAATAGATGGTTTCCGTCAAGATACATATCCATACAACGACTTCGCCTTCATGAAGCGTTGGTGTCATGAGATGGACACGGAATATCCAGGTTTCAACATCGTGGGTGAAACTTGGATGAACAGCAACGTGGGAGTAAGCTACTGGCAGAAGGACAGCCGTCTGGCAGCACCTCTCAATTCAGAGCTCAAGACTGTGATGGACTTCCCACTCATGAATCTTCTCACCACCATCGTGGATGAAGAAAGCGACGACTGGAGCAAAGGACTGGCAAGGCTCTACGACTACATCTCGCAGGACATAGTATATGCCAATACAAATAATCTCCTCACGTTCCTCGCCAATCACGATACGGACAGATTCCAGAAGACCAAGGAGATGGCAGATAACATCACGAGATACAAGCAGGCACTTGCGCTTCTTCTCACTCTTCGTGGTACACCTCAGTTGTACTATGGCGACGAGATAGGAATGTATGCCAACAAGAGCGTGAACGATGGTGCTCTGCGTCAGGACTTCCCTGGTGGATGGGCAGAGGACAGCCACAATGCCTTCACCAAGGCAGGCAGAACGAAGTTGCAGAACGAATACTTTGACTACACAAAGAAACTTCTTAACTGGCGCAAGGGTAACAAGGCAGTGGCTTACGGCACACTCACCCACTATGGTGTCCGCAACGGAGTGTATGTATATTCACGATTATACCAAGGGCAGAGGGTGACAGTACTCATCAACGGAACAAGCAAGCCACAGACCGTGGATGCAAGTATCTATGACGAGGTATTACCAAAGAAGAATGTCCACGAGGTGATTACAGACAAGCAACTTACTTTACATCAGAGTATCACTATGTCTCCACGTGAGATAATGATACTGGATTTCAATAACTAATTCGATTAAGCAAGAAACAACAAACTCTACTTTCGCAGGCTTTCTAATAAGGCCAAAAGCAAGAAAGAAAGAAAACCAAAACCAATCAAATATGAAGACATTATTCATCTCAATTCTGGGATTACTCGCAGCCATGACAGTTAATGCCCAGAAACTAACATCACCTGACGGACAGATGGAACTGAACTTCAAGGTGGATGCCAAAGGTAAGCCTACCTATAACCTCACGAGAAAAGGAAAGACCGTAATTGCTGACAGCCACCTCGGTTTCGACCTCGTGAAGGAGAATGCCAACAAGGCAATGGACTTTGAATACAAGACCTTTGCCGACAAAGACAAGATTGAAAAGAAGGCAAACATGACCACTGGTTTCAAGATTGTCAGCACAAAGGAAAGTGCCTTTGATGAGACATGGAAACCAGTATGGGGTGAAGAATCAAGTATCCGCAACAACTACAAGGAGCTTGCCGTTACACTCAGTCAGCCAGACAACGACAGAACAATCCTCATTCGTTTCCGTCTTTTCAACGACGGACTTGGATTCAGATATGAGTTCCCATCACAGAAGAACCTCACCTATTTCAACATAAAGGAGGAAAAGTCAGAATTTGCCATGACAGGCAACCACAAGGCATGGTGGCTTGCAGGCGACTATGACACACAGGAGTACGAGTACCAGACAAGTCGTCTCTCTGAGATACGTGGCAAGATGAAGGATGCCATCACAGAGAACTCATCACAGACTCCAGCAGGTCCAACATGTGTGCAGACAGCCCTCCAGATGAAAACTGACGATGGTCTATACATCAACCTCCACGAGGCAGCATGTATCGACTATGCAACCATGCACCTCGAACTGGATGACAAGAACATGGTGTTCACATCACACCTTACTCCAGATGCACAGGGTTACAAGGGACGCATACAGACTCCATTCAACACACCTTGGCGTACTGTCATAGTAGGCGAGAGCGGAAAGGATATCCTTGCAAGCCGTATCACACTCAACCTCAACGAGCCATGCAAGTTGACTGACACAAGCTGGATTAAGCCAACAAAGTACGTAGGCGTATGGTGGGAGATGATAACCAACAAGAGTCATTGGTCATACACCGACGATGTGTATAGTGTCAAACTTGGCGAGACAGACTACAAGAAATGTAAGCCTCATGGCAGACATGGAGCAACAACGGCACATGTAAAGGAATATATCGACTTTGCAGCAGAGAACGGCTTCGATGCTGTACTCGTAGAAGGATGGAACGAAGGTTGGGAAGACTGGTTCGGACATCAGAAGGACTATGTATTCGATTTCGTCACTCCATATCCTGACTTTGACCTAAAGGGTATTCACGAGTATGCTGCTTCAAAGGGTGTAAAGATGATTATGCACCATGAGACATCATCCTCTACAGCCAACTACGACCGTCACCTCGACAAGGCATACCAGTTCATGGTTGACAATGGCTACAACGCTGTCAAGAGTGGATATGTAGGCGACATCGTTCCTTATGGTGAGCATCACTACAGTCAGCCACTCAACAACCACTATCTCCGTTGCATCACAAAGGCAGCCGACTACAAGATTATGGTAAACGCACATGAGGCAACACGTCCTACAGGTATCTGTCGTACTTATCCTAACTGGATAGGCAACGAGAGTGCACGAGGCACAGAATACGAGAGCTTCGGTGGTAATCCTGTTGACCACACAACAATACTTCCATTCACACGTATGATTGGTGGTCCTATGGACTATACTCCAGGTATCTTCGAGATGGATCTTTCAAAGGTGGCTCCAGGCAACACAAGCAAGGTACGCAGTACCCTTGCACGTCAGTTGGGTCTCTACCTCGTAATCTACAGCCCACTCCAGATGGCAGCCGACCTCATCGAGAACTACAAGCGATTCCCAGATGCCTTCCAGTTCATCAAGGATGTGCCATGCGACTGGGAGAAGTCAGTATATCTTGAGGCAGAGCCAGGCGACTACGTAACCATTGCACGTAAGGACAAGAACTCAGATAACTGGTTCGTTGGTTCATCAGTTGACGAGAATGGTCATACAAGTACACTCAGCCTCAGCTTCCTCTCACCAAAGACACAGTATGAGGCAACAATATATGCTGACGGTAAGGACGCAAGCTGGGACAAGAATCCACAGAGTTACACCATCACAAAGCGTAAGGTGACAAGTAAGAGCGTACTCCGTCTCAAGAGTGCCAGCGGTGGAGGATTTGCAATTGCGCTGCGCGCGATTGCAAATTAAAAATTAAAAGTTGAGTTTGTAAGTTTGTGAGTTTATAAGTTTTTAAGTTATTGCGGAAAAGATAAACGTGAAAACTAAAAAACTCAAGAACTCACAAACTCACGAACTTAAAAACTTAAGAACTCACAAACCTAAAAACTCAAAAACTTAAAAAACTAAATATTAACAAACCTATAAATCAAAAAACATGAAACAGAAACTTAACCTCAGGTTCCTCATGACACTGGTCATCGGAATCTTCGTATCTGTTAGCGCGTTTGCCCAAGACATACTTGTCAAGGGACACGTCAAAGATGACATCGGCGAAGATGTCATAGGTGCATCCGTAAAAGTGAAAGGAACGTCACAAGGTGCCGTTACAGACGTTAATGGTAACTTCCAACTCAAGGTTGCACAAGGTTCAACACTTGTCATTTCATTCGTAGGCTACGAGAGCCGCGAAGTAAAGGCTTCCCAAACCATGAACGTAATTCTCCATGAAGACATGAAGGTTCTCAACGAATCAGTCGTCATCGGTTATGGTTCAGTAAAGAAGTCCGACCTCACAGGTTCGGTAATCGCTATTAAGCCAGACGAGATGAACCATGGTCTTCAAACAAACCCTCAAGACATGATAATGGGAAAGATTGCTGGTGTGAGTGTTATTCCTGGTGATGGTACTCCTGGAGGTGGAGCAACAATCAGAATACGTGGTGGCTCATCTCTCAACGCATCAAACGACCCACTTATCGTTATTGATGGATTAGCTCTTGACAACTACGGAGCAAATGAGGGTTCTGCAAATGCACTTTCCTCTATCAATCCTGCTGACATTGAAAGTTTCACAGTTCTTAAGGATGCATCTTCCACAGCTATCTATGGTAGCCGTGCATCTAATGGTGTCATCATCATCACCACTAAGAAAGGTTCCAATGGACAAAAAGCAAAGATTTCATATAATGGTAATGTGAGCGCAAGCTTCAATACAAAACGTCTTGAAGTTTTGAATTCTTCTGAATATATCAATTTTGCACAGAAACTTACAGGCTTTGAAGGTGATGACGCTGGTTGGTTGGCATCAAGCCAATACGCAAAACTTGGATATGTAAATGCTGCTGGTGAACATCTATTTGCAGATACAGACTGGCAGAAGGAAATCTATCGTACAGGAATCAATACAGACCATAATATAACAATAAGTGGTGGTCTTAAGAATTTGCCTTACCGTGTTAGTTTAGGTTATACACACCAAGACGGAACACTAAAGACATCAAACTTCAACCGCTATACTGCAAGCATCAATCTCAGTCCAGTCTTACTCGACAAGCATCTGACTGTAAATTTCAATGCTAAGGCAATGTTCTCTCGTCACTCATTCGCAAACACTTCAGCAGTTGGTAAGGCAATCTATGCAGACCCAACCAAGCCTATCTATGATGATAGAGAAAGTGCAAAGGAGTATGGTGGATATTGGCAATGGGAGACAACTGCTGACTTTGGCGATTCCGAATGGACACATTCATATTCTGGTCTTAATGCAGACAATCCAATTGCTGCACTTTATAACCAGTCAAATATAGGAAAGGCACGTGAATTTATTGGTAACCTTGAACTCGATTACAAAATTCACGGATTTGAGGATCTCCATATTCATGTTAATGGCGGTTTTTCCGTAGGACATGGTCATAGCGACAAGAAAGTCTCTCCATATGATTATTCAGGCAATATTTACTATGGAAGCAATGGATGGAATGAAGGTGACAAGTACAATCTATCAGGTTCTGCATATGCACAATACATCAAGGATATAGACGATATCCATCACATTGATGTAATGGCTGGTGCAGAGGAATCTCATTTCCATAGAGAAACAGACTGGGATTATCCTAAGTACTATCCATTGACAAACTTATTACATCCTGGTGAGTTAACAGACCCAGAATATTATGACACAAAGAACTCTCTATATAAGACAGAAAATTTTCTTGTGAGCTACTTCGGAAGACTTAACTATAGTCTTCTCAATAGATATCTCTTCACATTCACAATGCGTGCTGATGGTTCTTCACGATTCCCATATCGTGGCGAGAACTTTGGATACTTCCCATCTGCTGCATTTGCATGGAAGATTAACGAAGAGCCATTCTTGAAGAATTGCGATGCCATATCAGAAGCAAAGATTCGACTTGGTTGGGGTAAGACTGGTCAACAGGAAGGTATCAGTGACTATTCATACTTTGCAAACTACACGATAAACTCAGCTGGAGCTTACTATCCTGCAGTTGGCGATGGTACAACATATCGTCCAGAAGGATACAATCCTGACATTACGTGGGAAAAGACTACCACTTGGAATGCAGGTATTGATTTCGGTTTTGTCAACAATCGTTTCGTGGGTAGTGTTGATTACTATTATCGCAAAACAACAGACCTTCTTAACACAAAGGCTGTTGCAGCTGGTACTAACTTCTCTACACGTATTTTGGGCAATATTGGTTCGCTTCACAATTCAGGAATTGAAACACAACTCATATACCGTGCTATACAGACAAAGGATTGGCGTTGGGAAATCGGTTATAATTTAACTTGGAATCAGAATAAGATTGACGAGCTCACAACTACCGATGGCGCACCTATCGGACATGCTTATGCTTCCGTAGGTGGAAGTGGTGCAGGTGCTGTCATGGCTTATGCACAGGGCCACCCAACAAGTTCATTCTATGTTTATCAGCAGGTGTATAATGAAGCCGGTCAGCCAATCCAAGGCGAATTCGTTGATCGTAATGCAGACGGTGTTATCAACGAGAAGGACAAGTATTTCTACAAGAAAGCAGACGCAGATGTAATCATGGGTCTTTCTTCAAAACTCATATGGAAGAACTGGGATTTGGGAATTTCCCTTCGTGCAAGCCTCAACAATTACATGTACAACTCAATAGAGGCAAATGACCGTGCTAATGTATCTGCATCATACGTTTACAGCAACGAGACATGGCATAATGTAGTGAAGTATCAGCTTGACAAGAGCTGGCAATACATTGACAATGTATCTTCACAATCAGACTACTTCATTCAGAATGCTTCATTCTTGAAGTGTGACAATATCACTCTCGGTTATTCTTTTGATAAGATTTGCAATTGGGATATAACTGGTCGTGTTTACTTCACAGCACAGAACGTGTTTACCATTACAAATTACAAGGGTATTGACCCAGAAGTTAGCGGAGGTTACGATAGTGCCATCTACCCACGTCCATTCACAGGTATTCTCGGCGTATCACTTAACTTCTAACATCATATCAATACACTCTGATAAAAATAAAACATTATGAACATCAATATAAAGAAAACAATACTGTCTGCTACAATTGCTACTATGGCAGTTGGCGGATTGACAACATCATGTGTCAAAGACCTTGATGTTACTCCTATCAATCCTCAGCAAACACTCATTCTAAACCAAGATGCCCTACTTAATAAGATATATGCTAGTTTCGCTCTGACTGGTCAGAATGGTGGTGCAGGATCTGGCGATATTCCAAAGGAAATCTTTGACAACGAAGGTATGTCAGGATTCTATCGTATGTCATGGTCACTCAATGAGTTTACTTCTGACGAGGCTGGCTGGGTCTGGTCTGATGCAGGAGTTCCAGAGTTGTTGCACAATGCCTTTGCAGCAAGCAACACATTCTCTTTTGCCATGTACTATCGTCTATACTTCACAATCACTCTTTGTAACTCATATCTTGATCAGGCAAGTGATCCACAGAAGTGTGCAGAAGCAAGATTGATACGTGCATTGAACTATATGTATGTGACAGACTTGTTTGGTGCAGGCCCTATGTCAACCTCCATTTCATCAGAGTTGGCTCCATACTATGACCGCAAACAACTCTTTGCGTTCTGCGAGTCTGAGCTTAAGGCTTGTGTTGAAGACCTTGCTGATGAAGGAACAAATACATATGGTCGCTTGGACAAAGCAGCTGCCTACATTCTTCTTTCACGTCTTTATCTCAATGCGGAAGTCTATACAGGCGAAGCACGTTGGGATGATGCCATGAAATATGCAGAGATGGTCATCAATAGCAAGTACTACCACTTGCTTGAAACTGGAAAGACAAATCCTGTTACTAACGAAGTGTATTCTCCATATCAGATGCTTTTCCTTGCTGACAACAACGAGAATGGAGCACAATACGAAGCTATATTCCCTGTAATACTTGATGGTATCAGGACGCAGAGTTATGATGCAACAAACTTCCTTGTCTTCTCTACATACGGAAGCAAAGAGAGCGATGCCATTCCATCTGGAACAAACAACAGCTGGGGTAAATGTGCAAGAGTAAAGGGTAAACTCGTAGAGAAATTCTTCCCTAATGGAGATGCTCCGGAAACTGACAATCTCGCAGAGATGATATCAAAGGCTAAGGACGATCGTGCTCTATTCTTCAGCAAAGGCTATAGCCAGTATGTTGAAACTGAAGATGCAAGTGAAGGCTTTAGCTGTGTAAAATTCCGTAACGTACGTTCTGACGGAAAGAAAGCACAGGCAGAGAATTTCGTAGATACAGACCTTCCTCTTCTACGTGTAGCAGAGGCATACCTAACGTATGCTGAGGCTTCTATCCGCAAAAACGGACAGAATCCAACTGCAAACAAGTACATAAACAAGATACGTGCTCGTGCAAATGCCGAGCAGAAGGGTTCATACGACCTTGAAGATGTATTTGACGAGTGGGCACGTGAGTTCTGGTTCGAAGGACGCCGACGCACGGATCTTGTCCGTTTCAATCGTTTCGGAGGTCAATCAGAATATCGTTGGGAGTTCATGAGCAATCAGCCTAACGGCGGCTCTTTCTCTTCTAATTTCAACGTGTTTGGTTTGCCATCAACAGACCTTGACACAAATACTAATCTTAAGCAGAACGAAGGTTATTAACCATTGTTAAACATAATTAGAAGTATATGAAACTAAATAATATATTTTCATTTGCATTAATTGGACTTGGTATCATCGCCACAACATCATGTTCTGACGACAATGGCTCAAATCCGACAATGCACCAGCCAGAGACATTTGCTCTCAACACGCCAGCATTGGCGGGAATGGCTATTGATTTGGAATCAAGCAAAGATTCACTTGCTATTACGTGGAGTCAACCAGACTATGGTGGTTACCCTGCTGCAGTTAGCTATTACATTCAGTACACCACGGAGGATGAGTTTAAAGAAAGCATAGACGACGAGGGTAAGGTAACATACAACTATGTTCAGATAGATGACCCAGTTAACGTTTGTCGTGGTTACTTGGCTTATGAAGACATAAACCGTAACATCATGCACTTACTCGACATCACAAAAAGCGAGCAAGTTCCAGCCACACAAAAGTTAAACATCCGTGTGAGTGCAAAGACATACTCTTCACAACTGATCTATTCTAACACTGTAAGCGTGCTTGTCAAGCCATATTTCAGGACACTTGTGGCTACCGACCCAATAATATGGTATATGACAGGTTCAACTATTGGTGATGGCTCATGGTCAGATCCTATTCCTAATGGATGCCAACCATTGTACATTGACCCTAACAACACTTATGATGAAGTTACGGGTACAGGTGTAATTACTTGGACAGGTTATCTGATGGGCACAGGAATGAAGTTCCGTGGTTCAAACACAGACGGATGGAAAGTTCAGATTGGACAAGGCTCTGCGTTTGGTGACTATGTTCTTAATGATGGTGGGTCTGGTAACATTACTGTCCCTGCCGACGGATACTACGTTGTAAATCTCGACACAAAGACAAATACACCAGAGATAACAGCCTACGAAGGAAAAGTCAATGTGTTTACAGGCATTGCACTTTCTGGTAGTTTCAATGAATGGGAAGACACACCTATGACTGCCGTTACAACAGTATGCGAGAATCATGACTGGTACGCAGTTATTGACCTCAATGCTGGAGACGAGGTTAAATTCAAGGAAGAAGGCTCTTGGGATCACAACTGGGGCGGTGGAATGTTCAACAAGGTATCATACGGACATTATGGTATTGGAGCTTCTAACGGTTGGAACTTCTACATTCCAGAGACGGGAACATACGAGATATTCTTCAATGATATCACAGGACTTTTCCGTTTTGTAAAACAGTAAAACAAACAGGTACGGAGTAGAGACCGTCGTCTCTACTTCATACCACTAACCTAAAACGAAACAACTATGCTAAAAAAACTATTATACGGATGTGCGCTCATGGCTTTTGTCTCTTCTTGTGACGAGAATTTTGACGATTGGGCAGCACCACAGGGATTTGAACCTGAGGAATCACAATTGATACAAATAAATGTCACTCCTGCAGAGGATGTTGACATTGCTACGGCAAAAGACACGATTGATCTGTTTTCCTTCGGCACAGATGCGCCAGACTCATATTCCGTTGATTCGATAGAGGTGTATGTGGAAGACTCCACTGGTGTAAAATATCCTGTAACACCTACAAAGGAAAGCTTTAAGGCACGTAAGGTCGGAGTATTAAAGGCTGAACTCATAGATGTTGTAGAAAAGATATATGGCAAACGCCCTACTCCACGTGAGTTGACTATAAAGTCCGCAATATATGCCTATACAGATGCTTCAAAGAGTACGCTTGTACGTTCCGCATTCAGTACAAGCAAACTCAACGTTACATTGGTTGCTCCAAAGATTTCCGAAAACTACTACGTTGTTGGTGGTACTCTTGACTGGGCTGAGTCTGCTGCTTCAAAGGCACAGAAGTTCAACCACAGCGATAAGGATGTGTATGATGACCCAATCTTCACGATTACCATTCCTGCTGCCGCTGAGGGCGACACTTGGTTTGCCATTGGTGATGACGAGGCTTGTGATGCTATTGCTGCTGGCGACTGGAGCAAACTCCTTGGCAACACAACAGGTAATGGTGAGAGCGGTACATCAGGTATGCTCAAGCCACGCAACGAAATCGGTAACGATGGCTCATTCAAGGTAGATGCTGGTGCTAAATTCATCAAGATTGAACTCAACATGATGGATGGAACATACAAGGTTACTCCACTCAACTTCAATCAGTACATTGGTGTTATCGGTAACCATAACGGATGGGGTGCAGACGAGCCTATCGCTTCTCCTTCATACGATGGTATCTATCAGGGATATGTATATCTCAATGGAGATTTCAAGATTCGTCAGAATGCTTCATGGGATGATGCTGATACTTGGGGAGGAAACGGCACAGACGGAGTCCTCGTACAGCCTGGTGCAAACCTCAATGTATCTGAGGCGGGAGTATATCAGGTAGATGCTAATCTCCAGACAAGCACTTACAGCCTCACAAAGGTTGAATCTATCACTTGTGTAGGTAATCATAATGGTTGGAATGAATCTGATGCAAGTCAGCACATGACATACAATGTTGAGAAAAAGTGCTGGGAAATCACAACTACGCTCACTAACGGATTCAAGTTCGCCATGAACGATAAATGGACTGTCAGCTGGGGTGGTGCAGACGGTAATCCTGCTAACTACGACAACCTTACTCAGTATAGTGGTAAGGACCTCGACGCTCCTAATGGCGATGGTGAATACCTCGTTCAGTTCTACCTCACATGTGAGGGCAAGAGCAAGGTGGTACTCACAAAGAAATAATCTCTAAAAATCATTAATGCGCATTATTGACCTCGATAATGCGGAATATCAGGGTCGATAATGCGCATTATGCTTTTTGATACTTTTTTCGTGACACGTATTTAATGGCTATATAACGGAAGTTTAACACTGTTCAAACACGGTTTAATCGTTGTTAAAAGACTGCTAAATATTCGTTAAAACGTGGAAACGATAAAAGGCATAAAAACAACTGATGCGCTTCAATGAACAGATTGACGCGCTCCAATGGACTCATTGACGCGCTTCGATAATTTAATTGATACGTATGAATGACTTCAATGATACGTATGATTGACTCGATTCATACGTATGAACATTTTTTAATCATAAAACAAACAATTATGAACAAGAAACTCTTCACACTTTTATTATCTTCACTTTTTGCTTTGCACTCTAATGCTCAAGGCTGGCCATCGAACTATGACGGCGTGATGCTTCAGGGCTTCTATTGGGACAGTTTCGGTGACACCAAGTGGACTAAGTTGGAGAGTAAGGCTGACGAACTCTCTAAGTACTTCGACATTGTCTGGGTGCCTAACTCAGGCTTTTGTTCCGACCATAACAACATGGGATATCTCCCGCTTTACTATTTTAATCAGAACTCTACATTCGGTACTGAGGCTGAACTCCGCAGCATGATTAAGACCTTCAAGGATAAGGGTCTTGGAACCATTGCTGATGTGGTTATCAATCATCACAACACCAATGGTTGGTTTGGTTTCCCTGCAGAGACATACAAAGGACAGACCTACCAGTTGCACTCAACCGATATATGCAGGAATGATGACGGCGGAGCTGCTCTCACGCAGGCAAACAAGGACGGCGTACAGTTGTCGGCAAACAACGATACAGGCGAAGGATGGGACGGATGCCGAGACATAGACCATAAGTCGGCTAACGTGAACAAGGTAGTCAAGGCTTACGAGGATTTCCTTATCAATGATCTCGGTTACGCAGGATTCCGTTACGATATGGTCAAGGGCTACTCTGCAAGCTACACAGCCGATTACAACACAGCATCCAAGCCTCAGTTCTCTGTAGGCGAATACTGGGACAGTTCTACAAATATCAAGAACTGGATAAACGGAACAAAGAAGGATGGTACACCAACGAGTGCTGCCTTCGACTTCCAGTTCCGCTATCGTGTGCGTGATGCCATCAACAGTCACAACTGGACATGTCTCAAGGACAACACGTCAGATGCAGCAGCACGTCCTCTTATCTACGACCCAGCATATCGTCAATATGCCGTCACATTTGTGGAGAATCATGACACAGAGAAACGTGTTTCTGCCAATCAGGATCCAATCAAGTCAGACACACTTGCCGCTAATGCCTATCTGCTTGCCATGCCAGGTACTCCTTGCATATTCCTCAAGCATTGGCAGGATTGCAAATACGACCTGAAGAAGATGATATCTATCCGTAAACTCGTAGGCATAAACAACCAGAGCACATACGTCAATATGGCTTGCTCCAACGAGTACTACGCTGTACTCACCAATGGAACACGTGGCAAGCTCCTCTGCGTGGTAGGTTATGCTCCAGAGAAATATACTGCCAACACTTCACTATACACACTTGTTACTGAGGGCAAGGGCTACAGATACTATATCTCCAACGAGCTTGTTGCCGACTGGGTGACCACGCTTGACGGTATAGATGCAGAGCAGAAGGCTGAGGAAGACGAGCAGGCTAACTTCAAGCCATACAGCGTGAATGTGTATGTAAAGGCGGACTTCACTCCTGTCTATTTCTATGTATGGGACAGCAATAACAATACACAGCTCAACGGCAACTGGCCAGGCAAGCTGATGACCAACTCAACCGTCACCATCAATGGCGAGACATGGTATCACCAGACTTTCGAGATAAAGTCATACGGCTACTACTTCAACATCATCTTCAACCAAGGTAGTGGTAAGCCACAGACAACGGATATCGAGAACATCACCTCCGACCGTTACTTTGAGGCATCACTCACTGGCACCACCATTACCTACACAGACGTAACAGCGACTACCACCATTGATAATGTCGAGGCAAACGCCAACACCTCCGCTCCTGTTATATACAACCTCATGGGACAGAAAGTAAAGAACGCCATTCCCGGCAACATTTATATTATTGATGGTAAGAAGACAACAGTAAGATTCTAACACTACATTACAAACAGAAAAAGATGCCACTTACATCTCACAACTATCATAGTTACGGAGTGTAAAGTGGCACTTTTCATGTCATAAACCTGATACTTATCACACACAAAGGATAAGAACACAGCGAAGCGATGTAAAAGTAACAAGTCAACAACCCAACTGCATTATGAATAATGAACAATGCTGGATACCTGAGAAATGAAGTCTTCTGAAAAATTTTAGTAACGAGAAACAAAATTTTATTGAAAAACATTTGGAGTTTAGATATTTTTTTTTGACATTTGCACCAACATTTGAACTACTGAAAAATTCATTTAGTGAAAATATTGATAATTAACACAAGTTTTTAAGTGGTATAGAAATCGAGGAAAGACAGAAGACAAAAGGATAGAGACTATTGATGATGGCACACTAATAAGTCGCATCCAAATTCTAATTCTTGATTCTAATCTGTATTCTTACTTTTCCTACTGCTCGAAAAAATAATATCTAACTAATCAACGTACAAAAACTAAAGAACGAAATTATAAATTAATCATCTCTGCGTGAGGTTTATCTTTACCTAATCCTTTCGCTCAGTTGTATTAGTCTATATCCTAATTAACAACTAAATAATAAAATAAATCAATTATGAAGAAATGGTTACTTCTCGTAGCCTCTATTGCTACGAATGTCGGCGCATTTGCTCAGTGGACTCTCCCTGTTCCTTCTTCTACAGTGGAAATGCCTAAGGATGCAACAAATGCTGCTTACCTTTACAACATTGAAGCAGGTGGATTCCTTGCTGGTGCAAACGCATGGGGCACACGTGCATCTGTCTCAAAAACTGGTGACAAGGTATATCTTGAGACACCAGACGAAGAATTCTATTCACTCAGATGTTATCCTTCAACAAAGAACGCATGGAAATACATCTCAGCAAACAATGACAAAGATAACTGGGTTGATGGAGACACTGGCAATGGTTATCAGGGAGTTCAGTCATGGTCATTCCAAGAGCATGACGGTTACTACACATTCACAAACAACAACGCTAAAGAACAATACGGTGGTGGAAACTTCGCAATGGTAGAAATCGTAAATGGTCAAAAGGGAAGGACAGAACTATGGTTCTACGATTCTAATATCACGAACAATGAGGGTGAGCCAATGTTCGATGGTAAGGTTTACGACAAGTGGGTATTCATTTCCGAAGAAGTATATGGAGAACTCGCACCAGCAGTTGAATTATACCAGACTTCACAGTACCTCTATGCAGCTATACTCAATGCAAAGGCTAACGACGAGGCACACGATTACTCTCGTTTCGAAGATGTGTACAAGGCTAAGGCTACAGTTGAGGACATGGATGCAGCTATTGCAAACATCAACGCATTCGTAGCACTCAACAATGAAATCAACGAAAAGACACCTGAGTATGAGGGTCGCTGCGACTTCTCTTCTGTTACAGCTGTTTACAACAATCCTGATGCAACAACAGAAGAACTTGAAGAAGCAAAGAAGAAGATTACTGAAATCATCACAGAATACGAGCAGACAGTTGCTACATTCGATAATCCAGCAGAGATGGCTATCGGTGACGGATCTTCATTTGACCCTTGGACTCGTGAGTTCACAGGAGATGGCACAACAGGCGACCCTGCAACTAACACATGGTCAACAGAGGCTAACGATGGTGGTGACGGTACAGATATGCTCACTCCATTCTGTCAGGTATGGACAGGTGCAGGTGGTCTCCTTTCCGACCAGAAGGTTTACCAGAACTTCTATGCAACACCAGGTCTCTACGAGCTCATTGTTGACCTTCGTGCTTACAACGAAGCTGGAGCAATAGATCGTTTCAAGGGACTCACGATGTTCTTCGGAAAAGACACTATCGACCTTCAGGCACAAGTTGACATGTATGTTAAGAACAACAAGGCTGTTCTTTGGAAGGAAGACTACTTCAAGATTGTGTCAGTAGTAAAAGAAGCTGGACAGGTTCAGTTCGGATTCAATGTTAAAGATGCAAACTTCAACTGGTTCGCTTTCAAGAACACTTCTCTCAAATTCTACGGAAACGAGGATGCAAGCAAGAACGCAATCGCTCTTATGCAGGAGTCTATTCCTCCATTCGATCCATTTGAAGGAGAAGCATTACAGTCTCTCAAGGATGACTACAACAATAAGATTAAGGCATTCGAGGAGGCTACAGACTTCGATGAATACATGAAGTTGCTCGGTGAGATTGCTAATGCAAAGGCTGCCTTAGATGCAAATGTTAAGGCTTACGAGACTCTCGCTGCGAAAATCGGAAATTGGGAAACGACAAGACAAGAAAAGCAAGGACTTACTGGTGATGAGTGGAATGCTTTCTGGGATTTCATTGATGGCGAAGATGACATCGAAGGCTACCCAGAAATAAACATTGCAGAAATTTTCAATAATGGTGAACGCCCAATGACAACAGATGAGGTTTACAAACTCATCGACGAACTTACAGAGAAATTCACTAATGCACTTGCAGGTGCAATCGTTCCTGGTACAGACTGCTCTGACATGCTCACAAATGCATCATTCGGTAATGGATTCAACGGATGGAGCGGAAAGAACATCAACGATGGCAGCAAGGTTTACACAGCAGGTGAGTACGGAATGAACAACGTAGAGGTTTTCCAGAATTCAGTTGACTGCTCACAGACAATCAACAAGGTTCCTAATGGTATCTATTCTCTCACATGTAGAGTTTACGAGCGTCGTGGTGACAATGATCCAGCAAACGTCTTCCTCTTCCTCAACCAGTTCAAGACTCCTGTACAGCACATCAAGACTGGTGCTATCAATCAGGAAAATGCAGAAAACAAGGTTAACTGCTTCGATACTAAGGATGATGGCTCTACTGAATATCCAGCAGATAGTCGTTATACAGACGGAGAGGGTGTTACATGGCTCTATCCAAACTCACAGGAAGGTGCATCTTACGCATTCGCTGCAGGACGCTATGAGCAGAAGGTATATGGTATTATCGACAATGGTAAGTTGAACATCGGTCTTACATCAAACGGCAAGAAGGTTGACTGGGTACTCTGGGCTGACTTCAAGCTCGTTTTTGAAGGAAAGACAGAGAAAGCTGTAACAGAAATCCTTGCATCATATCTCGATCAGCTTGATGGCTTGATCAACGACAACCTCCCATATTTGTCTCAGGAGGAGAGCGACAAGGCAGACAATATTCTTAAGGTAGCTAATAAAGCATTCCAGGACAAGGATGTCGATGCAATGTTCGACAACATCACAATTGTAGCAGCTGAAATCGAAGCTATCAATGCAAGAGTGGCACTTATCCCACTTGCTGACGAAGCTAACACAGCTATTGTGACAGCAAAGAACAACTTTGAGGAGAAATTAGGAATCTTTGATGAGAATGTTCCTGAGGATGTTAAGAAGGCATACGAAGAGTGGATTGAGTCATACGAGAAAATTGCATACGAAAAGATGTCAGATGAAGACATCAAGGAATTTGCAGCAAGAGGTCACAAGGTTAGCGATATGATTAATGCTGTTGTAGGTCGTGACAGACTTGCTACTGTATTGGCAGACGTTAATTTCGATGAGGCAACAGACGAGGAGCCAATCGATGTAACTCCAGCAATCGAGAACAACAACTTCGAGTATGATGGCAACCCAACTGTTGAGGGATGGACAATCGTTAAGGGTGGCGATACTGATGCTAAGCCAATCAGCGATGGTACTTACACAGTAAACTTCCCAGAGGGTTATGAGGCAGCAGGTGCATACGTATTCAACACTTGGTCTGGTTCTATTCCTGACGGTGGTCTTCCAATCTCTCAGGACATCTACGGACTCCCAGCAGGAACTTACACAGTTAAGGCTATCCTCGCAAGTGATGCTAACAACATCGTTACTCTTTACGCTAACAACTTCTCTGAGGACTACAAGATGGAAGGTGACAAGACTCACGCTACATTGGCAGGATTCAAGTTCTACCTCAGCGAGGAAGAATCATTTAAGTTGACTATCAAGGTTAACTCTGCTTCATGGTACAAGTGTGACTACTTCCAGCTCTTCTACCACGGTAAGGCTAACACAACAACTGCTATCAACGAGGTTGCTGCAGAGCCAGCTACAAATGCAGAGCCAGCTGCTATCTACAACATCTCAGGTGTACGTGTTTCTGCTCTCACTAAGGGCATCAACATCGTCAAGATGGCAGACGGCAAGGTTAAGAAGGTTATCGTAAAGTAATCTGACAACAAACATACGTTATATTCAAGAAGGTGCCACTCATGTGACACCTTCTTTTCTTTTGTGTGGTTCTACAGGAATCCGTATATACAATGATTTTTCTGCCCACGAATTACACGAATTTACACGAACTTCAAGTTCTCTTATTTGTGTTATTACACTAAGACAACTCGTGTTGTCTGCAAATAACACGAATGCCATCCGGTTTCATGCCGTGTACCAGATTAGTGTAATTGGCTACGCCGAGCTAAAGGTTCGTAATTGCACGAGCAATTCTTCGTGTAATGAAAACAACAATGAGTTACTAATTTTTAGTGTAAATTCGTGTAATTCGTGGTAAAAAAAATTCCAAAACAAAATCAGAAGGACTTTCTTTTTAAACAGTAATGCAGGTTAAACCTTTTACCATGCTTTCTGTCTAACTTCCAAATATAAACTATAGACAGAAAAATGATTAACTAACTTGAAACATTTGATAAATGGCTAAGACAAGAATTTACTCCATCTTACTGTGCTCCATGCTTGCTGTTGCACCTATGGAAGCACAGGTAAAGAACAAGGCAGTCACATTTGACTCATACAAATGGGGCTTCGGAGACATTAACGCTGAGGATGGCACAATATGCCATACCTTCACAATGAAGAACAATTCAAAGGAAGAAATCCGTATCACCAAGACAGTACCAAGTTGCGACTGCATACGTGCTTTCTACACTACCGACGCCATCAAACCAGGTGGCGAGGCTAAGGTTATGATTTCGCTTTCACCTACCAAGGGCGAAGGCAAGACATTCCGCTCTGTAGAATTGCTTGACCAGAACGGAAAAACCCTTGGTTCACTCACAGCCTTCGGTAATGTGAAACGTGGTGCAGCATACGATGCAAACCACAAGTATCCTTATCAGGACACTAACCTCACCTATCAGGAACGTGTGGAAAACCTTATCTCTTTGCTCACTCCTAAGGAGAAGGTAGGACTGATGATGAACAAATCCGTTAGTATCGACCGTCTCGGCATCCCTTCATACAACTGGTGGAACGAGGCTTGCCACGGTGTGCGTCAAGGCGGTTACACTGTCTATCCACAGCCAATAGGTATGGCAGCAGCCTTTGACTCCAAACTTGTATATGATGTATTCTCAACGGTATCAGACGAGGCACGTGCCAACTGGAACCGTTCTGACCATAACATATTCAACGTGCCAATGGGTGTGACCTACTACCCAGGCAATCCTGAGCTTACATACTGGTGTCCTAACGTGAATATCTTCCGTGACCCTCGCTGGGGACGTGGTCAGGAGACTTGTGGTGAAGACCCATACCTCAATGCCGTGCTCGGAGTACAGACGGTACTCGGTATGCAGGGCAACGATGACAGATACTTCAAGACTCATGCATGTGCAAAGCACTATGCCGTACATAGCGGTCCTGAACCTCTCCGTCATAGCTACAACGCAACAGTATCTATGCGTGACCTTTGGGAGACATACCTTCCTGCCTTCAAGGCTCTCGTGAAGAAAGGTAACGTGCGTGAGGTGATGTGTGCATACAACAGATACGAAGGCAAGCCTTGTTGTACAAGTGACCGACTACTCGTTGACATTCTCCGTCGTAAGTGGGGTTACGATGCAATCGTGCTTACTGACTGCGATGCCATCAACAACTTCTACAACAGAGGACAGCACGAGACACACAAAGACCCTCTGTCTGCATCCGTAGATGCTGTACTCAACGGTACAGACCTCGAATGTGGTAAGGTGTTCATGGTACTCACAGAGGCTCTTGACAAGGGTCTCATCAACGAGTCAACTCTTGACGAACACCTCCGCAAGACTCTCTACGGACGATTTGAACTCGGAATGTTCGACCCAGAAGATATGATTCCTTGGAAAGACCTCAAGCCAGAGGTGATAAGCAGCGAGTCAAACAACGACCTCGCAGTACAGGCAGCACGTGAGTCAATGGTTCTGCTCAAGAACAATGGTGTGCTTCCACTCTCAAAGAGTATAAAGACCATTGCCGTTGTAGGTCCTAACGCTGACGACGTGGAACTGCTCAACGGTAACTATGGCGGTACTCCTACAGACAATCACAAGCACTCACTTCTCGAAGGTATCAAGAAGGCAGTACCAGGAGCAAAGGTAATATACAAGAAGGCTTGTGAACTTACAGACGAATACAATACGGTTCACCATCTTGGCGAGTTCAACGATGGTAAGGGTGTGTTCGTGGAGTTCTACAACAACCGTAACCTTGCTGGCAAGCCAGACGTGACTGGCTACTACGACAAGTTGGAGTTCTCTACTTTCGGCGCATGGGGATTTGCCCAGGGCATCAACAACGACAGTCTCTCTGTACGTGTAAGCGGTAAGTACAAAGCAACATTCACTGGCGAGATGAAATATACGCTCAATACCGACAACGGTTACTTGCTCAAGATAAACGGCGAGGTAGTGGAAGATGCAAAGCCAGAGATGCGTCGTGGCTTCGGTTTCCGTCGTGAGGCAAACTACAAGTCATTCAACGTGAAGGAAGGTGAGACATACGACGTAGTGATAGAGTACAAGCACGGCAACGGAAACTTTGCCATGCTCCGTGGCGACATCTGTGAGCGTCGTCTCGTTGACTACACAGACCTCCAGAAGGAAGTAAAGGATGCTGATGCCATCATCGTCATTGGCGGTATCTCTGCCCGACTCGAGGGTGAAGGCGGTGACAAGGCAGACATTGAACTTCCAAAGGTTCAGCAACGTCTCGTAAGGGCTATGCACGCAACAGGCAAGCCTGTGGTCATGGTCAACTGCTCTGGCTCTGCCATCGCATTCGGCAGCATAGAAGACCAGTATGACGCACTCGTACAAGCATGGTACGCTGGTCAGGGTGGCGCAAAGGCACTTGCCGAGGTTATCTTCGGTGACTATAACCCATCAGGAAAGTTGCCAGTCACATTCTACGCTTCGAACAATGACCTCCCAGACTTCCTCGACTACAGCATGGATAACCGCACATACCGCTACTTCCGTGGTACCCCACTCTATGCCTTCGGCTATGGTCTCTCATACACCACATTCGAGTATGGCAAGGCAAAGATAAGCAAGACATCCATGAAGGCAGACGGCAAGGTTACTCTCACTATTCCTGTAAAGAACACAGGAAAACGTGAAGGCGACGAGATAGTACAGGTATATGTCAAGGCACTTGACTACGCCGAAGCGCCTATAAAGTCACTCCGTGGATTTGCAAGAGTACACCTTGCACCAGGTGAGACAGGCAATGCCGTTGTCACACTTGATGGTGAAGCATTCGAATACTACGACCCATCAATAGATGAACTCTCAACACGTAGCGGACGATACAAGATTCTCTATGGTAGTTCATCACTTGACAAGGACCTCAAGGAGATAGAGTTTACAGTTAAGTAAACACCCGACTTTTTGACAAATGAAAATTTAGGAAATTAAAAGAATAAAGCATAATTTTCTTTTAATTTTCTAAATTTTCGTTACAAAAACAACAAAACACAAAACTCAATAACATAAAAACAACAAAAATATCACAATCAGACGCGTTAATTCCGATAACGTTTGTATATTTGTGCTATTCTAACGAACAAGAGAACCATGATCCAACCATTAAAAGCAATAGCAGTAGGCATGTCCATGATTATGGCAAGCTCACTAAGCAATGATTGCCCAAACAGCATTATGGCACAGACACCAGTAGCAAAGCCTGCATACAGATACAAGAACGTATTCCGTGAGGCGGGTCATTCAGAGAAAGAGATTGACAAGAAGTTGAATGCCGTATTCGACTCCTTGTTCTTTGGTGAGAACCGCATATACTTTGAAGTCGGTGATGACATGGGCTATGTGTCTGACATCAAGAACCATGATGTCCGCACAGAAGGAATGTCATACGGACTCATGATTGCCGTACAGTTTGACCGCAAGGACATCTTCGACCGTATATGGCGATGGAGCAAGAAGTACATGCAGAATCAAGAAGGTGCTTACGAGGGCTATTTCCGTTGGAGTTGCAAGACAGACGGTACATCAAATGCAATGGGACCTGCTTCTGACGGTGAACTGTACTTCATCACCTCCCTACTCTTTGCATCAAACAGATGGGGCAACGATACAGGCATCAACTACCTTGCAGAGGCACAGCACATTCTCAAGTGTATGGAACCAAGGGAGACAACATTCCCTGCTTTCAGAAACTTCCCTACACGCACAGTAAGAATGTCACTCATAGACGAGAAGACTAAGCTCATTACCTTCGTTCCGGGTTCTAACCATACAGACCCTTCATATCATCTCCCTGCCTTCTATGAGGTATGGGCACGATATGCACAGGACGGTAAGTCAGACTATTGGATGGAATGTGCCAAGGCTGCACGTGAATACCTCCACAAGAGTATTCATCCAGAGACGGGTCTCACTCCTGACTACAATAACTATGACGGTACACTCCTGAACTCACGCCAACTTATAGGTGATGCTTTCCGCTACGACTCATGGCGAGTGCCTATGAACATCGTACTCGATTACACATGGTCAGGTGGCAAGGATGAAGAATGGCAGAGGATGTACGAGAACAAGATACAGAACTTCTTCTACTCACAAGGCATAGACACCTTCGTTGACCAGTACAACGTAGATGGTACGACACCAGAGAGGATTCTCGGTGCTGGAGGCTACACTAAGTTACGCCATTCACTCGGAATAGTATCTACTCTTGCAGCTGCTTCATTGGTATCAACCAACGAGCATCGTATGGAGTTTGTTGACAGAATATGGAATTCATCACATCTCCCATACGCCGATGGTTACTACGATGCCTACTATGACGGTCTCATGCGACTCTTTGCCATGATGCATCTGTCAGGAAGATATAGGGTCATAGACAAATAGAAAGCGTAAGTCGTAAGGCAAAGGGCTAAAACGAAACAAGTCAAAAGCGTGATGGTTAAGCCCACAAACTATAAACCATAAACGCTCAACTATCTTCACAAGAACAAGAAAGAAACATAACATCCATAACCTATGAGATTATTTCATTTACGTCATTTGACACTCATTTGGGCGATTATAGCATCAATTGCTTTCACAAGCAGTTGTAATAATGACTATGGACCCGATAGGAATGTCTATTATGCATATTACACGTTTTCGGACGATATGCTTGACCTCTTTGACATTACTGTCAGCATCATAGATGCAGATTTTAATACTCTTGTGGAGCAGAATTTCAATACAGCCACGCCTTACGAGTATGACACAGAGAACATGAACAAGTCATTCCTGATTAAATGCAATGCCAAGGACCGATACAACGTTCTTCTGCTTTGCAGCATGAAAGCAAAGTCAACATACGATGAATTGTTAGTTTCAGGAAGACTATACGAGTTAAGATACGGACACTATATTCACAGAATGCAGAATAACGAAACAGACGAAGAAGCAACTCAAATGGTAAAATCATCATGTAAGATAAAATCCATGGAGATTTCCTCCGATGTTCTTAGCACTTATGACCGCAAATATGGAATGACCAAACTCGGAAAAATCATGGAAGAACTTGAACATGAATTATCACTCGATTCAAGTTTCAATCAATAAAGATGTTCTCAGATATAAGATATTAGGTCAATCTTCTAATATCCACACAATAAGAAAAAGCCATAGAAACTATGAATGTATAGTTTCTATGGCTTTTCTTATTTATGCCTCATTCTCCAAAGTTCTATCAGTTTCTTTCGACCTATACGGTCATTCTTTCACAGAGGAAGCTGATGTCAATAGGATTGATTAACAATCACATATCAACCAATACAACCTCGCCTTTAGCCAAGGATTGTTTCACATCTATTATTCTTTGGTTGCCACTTCCTCTGAAACGTAGGGAAATATCACGCTGAGCAAGTATGAATGGGCTATCCACAAGTACGTCAATCGTTTCGAGCAAAGGACGGAAACGAGGATTATCAACAACATTCTCCCAACGATAACCAGTGTAGCACCAGATGTTCTTTCCAAGGCGACTCTTAATCTCACGGGCAAGTACTGTCACATCCTCCGCCTGAAAGAATGGGTCACCTCCCGAGAACGTGACAGGAAAGCCATTATACTCAATGACCTTCATCACCTCTTCGAGAGTTGTCTCCTTTCCTGCCTCATAGTCCCAGGACTGAGGATTATGGCAGCCTTCACACTTGTGAGTGCAACCAGAGAAATATATGGAAGTGCGAAGCCCAGGTCCATCAACGCTGGTTCCTTCGACAATATTCAGAATACGCATCCTTTCCCCCAAGATTTTGAATAAGTAAATTCTCTTTGTTCATGGAAGATGTTTTCAGCCACGAATTACACGAATTTTCACTAACATTTTCCATTAGCTTTAACGCCACGCATATATTACACTAAAAATTGCGTCGCAATTACGAATTTCACGAATTCCTTCAACCGCCAATCATCCGAACGGCATTCGTGTCATTCGCAGACAACACATGTTGTCTTAGTGTAATAAAACAAGAGTGCTTGAAATTCGTGTCAATTCGTGTAATTCGTGGTAAGAGAAAACATTGCCCACACGATTTATTGTAGAAATAAAAAGAAGCCCCACCCCAAAAGGGTGGGGCCTTCATGCTTATTTATTACTTATGTACAACTCTGTCCTTCAGCTCAGCAAGCTTACCTGAGTTCCAACGGTCAGTTGTTCCTACGAGGTAACCTGTGATACGCTGGAGAGTATCAATATGTGTTCCACCACACTTAGGACAAACCTTGAGTCCCTCGGTTGCATCCTCATAACCACAAGTCATACAGCGGTTACGGTTGTGGTTAACAGAGCCATAGCCGATATTGTACTCATCCATAAGGTCAACAATATTCATGATTGCCTCTGGGTTGTGAGTTGCATCACCATCAATCTCTACATAGAAGATATGTCCACCACGAGTGAGGTCATGATAAGGAGCCTCAATCTCTGCCTTGTGACGTGGGCTACAATGATAATATACAGGGACATGGTTAGAGTTAGTGTAGTAATCCTTGTCTGTTACACCTGGAACAATACCATACTTCTTCTTGTCACCACGAGTGAAACGGCCAGAAAGACCCTCAGCTGGTGTTGCAAGGATTGAGTAGTTGTGCTGATACTTCTCGCTGAACTCGTTTGCACGGTCACGCATATATGTTACGATACGAATACCAAGTTCCTGTGCCTCTGCGCTCTCACCATGATGCTTGCCTACGAGTGCGATAAGACACTCTGCAAGTCCGATGAAGCCGATACCAAGCGTACCCTGATTGATGACAGACTCTATTGTGTCGTTCTCCTTGAGGTTCTCTGAACCAACCCAAAGCTTAGACATAACGAGTTGGAACTGCTTTGCAAGGGCAGTCTTCTGGAACTGGAAACGCTCGTGCAACTGTTGTGCAGTAATTGCGAGAAGTTCATCAAGCTTAGCAAAGAAGGCATTGATACGTGTCTCCTTATTCTCAATGTCCATGCACTCAAGTGCAAGACCTACAATATTGATTGTAGAGAATGAGAGGTTACCACGTCCGATACTTGTCTTCTCACCGAAACGGTTCTCAAACACACGTGTACGACAACCCATTGTTGCCACTTCCCACTTGTAACGCTCTGGGTCATCCTCTCTCCACTTCTCGTTGAAGTTATATGGAGCATCAAGATTGACGAAGTTAGGGAAGAAACGACGTGCTGTCACCTTACAAGCCAACTTGTAGAGGTCATAGTTACGGTCTGTTGGGAGATAGCTGATACCCTTCTTCTTCTTCCATATCTGGATTGGGAAGATGGCAGTTGCACCATTACCCACACCCTCGTAAGTAGATTCGAGAAGCTCACGGATGACGCAACGTCCTTCTGCACTTGTGTCAGTACCATAATTGATTGAGCTGAACACAACCTGATTACCACCACGAGAGTGGATAGTATTCATATTATGTATGAAAGCCTCCATTGCCTGATGCACACGTCCCACAGTACGGTTGATGGCATGCTGCATTGCACGCTCATGTCCTTTAAGTCCGTCGAGGTCTTTCTTTATATAATCAGTAATCTCAGCATCATAAAGCTCTGAGAGGTCTTCGCCTGTCATCTGCTCTATATACTGCACCTCCTCCTGATAAGAAGAACGCACGTAAGGAGCCATATAGAAGTCAAATGCAGGAATAGCCTGACCGCCATGCATCTCGTTCTGAGCTGTCTCAAGAGAGATACAAGCGATAACACTTGCTGTTTCTATACGCTTGGCTGGACGGCTCTCGCCATGACCTGCCATAAATCCATGTTGAAGGATGTGATCCAACGGATGCTGAATACATGTGAGCGACTTGGTAGGATAGTAATCCTTGTCGTGGATGTGAAGAAGATTATGCTTTACAGCATCACGACTCTGCTCAGAGAGGAGGATATCGTCAACGTATGGCTTGGTACTCTCACTGGCAAACTTCATCATCATACCAGCAGGAGACTCTGCGTTCATATTGGCATTCTCACGAGTCACATCATTGCTCTTTGCCTCAATGATTGACTGGAAAAGATTGTGAGTCTTTGCCTTACGCGCAATATCACGCTCGTGGCGATATGCGATATACTTCTTGGCTACTTCCTTGCGAGGGCTCTTCATGAGCTCAATTTCCACAAGGTCCTGAATTGACTCTACGGTCATCTGTTCCTTACCGGTAGTACCGATACGGTCAGAAATACGCTGGATGAGAGTTTCATCCTCACCCTTCTCTGTCTGCAGCATAGCCTTACGGATAGCTGCCTTAATCTTTTCCTCGTTATAGCCGACAATACGACCATCACGCTTTATAACAGTTTGAATCATTTGGTATGAGGTTTTGAGAATATATATAATTCATTAATAAACGCGTCAGACATCAATCATTGAGTCCTTGACCATGTAACCAACACATGAGGACACAGATTTTTCACCTGATTAGTATCGAGACATTAAGTATTATTACAATCCGAGAGTTTTCCTAAGGTTCTCTTTTTTTAGATTGGATTCTCTTTCTTTAAAACTTAATTTCGCTTGCAAAAATATGAAAGAATTTCAATATGTGCAAGAAATCTGAGAAGAAAAAAAAATATATTATTAGTGTCAAATAAACATATCATTTAACAATATAATACAATACCAACAAAACCACATCATTAGAATCACATTTTGAAGTAAGAGACTATTTATCAAGACTATTTTGCCACTTTTTTGTCCACTGAAATCATTTTATCAGGATATACGAACCAACAAGCCCGTCACACCTACTACATCAGTAAAAAAGATAATAGTAAGGCAGAGAATACCTTGGTGAAACAAACCATATCCTGTATTATTCATACAGGAGTTAACAGTTATAAATTAAAAGATTCAAGTTTCGCAAGCTACAGTTGAGAGGTTGTCAGGTTATAGGCGATAGTATTTGAGGATAGAGGACAGAGATAAAGTACGTACGCGTACGTACTGACAGTACGTCACGATTGTACTGAGAGTACGTAACGATAGAACTATGAGTACGTCCGCGACGTACTTTTACCCAATGTAGTTTAACGATTTTAGTTGATTACTTGTCCTCTTATTTTTAATGAAGGTTGACTCAGGTTTAACTTAATTTTATTTGTAGTTGACGACCCTTTACTTTAGTCGTAATATGGGTTGACTATTCTGTCACGGTTG
>JAFYAT010000054.1 GCA_017540585.1 Bacteroidaceae bacterium
CGGAACACCTCGTTCATGGCAATCAGCATATTCGACTTGCCCGAAGCGTTTGAACCATAGAGGATGCCTAACTTATACAAGAACACACCATCAGCCACTTCGGTGACAAGTTCCGAAGATGGCCCCTTGGCCACGAAACTTAATTCCTGCTTGTCGCGAATGGAAAGATAGTTCTTTACCCAAAAATTTCGTATCATACCGCAATATTTTATCTATTATCGTAATTTTGCTACAAAATTACAAATAATATTTAATATAAGCAGTGCGTTAATTTCTAATATTTGTAATTATGATACGATTTTATATATATTTTACTACAAAATGGATGTTGAGATAGCAAATTAGCACCAGTTTGTGCTCCGAAGTTGTTATCCGATAGCTTATTTTCCCTCTTGCACATCAGCAACACGACTGAATTGGTAATAGTTCGCGATTCCCCTCTTGACGTATTCTCACGCACGAATATAACATGGTCTAATCATCGTCTATGAACTTACTTATCAAAGCTGGTAGGTTGTCCAAAGTTAAACTGCGACAGACCGTCGCAGTTTAAAATTTTCATCGAAGGAATCATCCACTATAAGCAATAATAACAACTCAAATTCTGCACATTTTAGTGATTTTTGCGATTTCGTAAAGTTAAAAGTGTTAAATCTTCAACTTTTTTATCGCCTATAGAATCTACAGCTTCACCTTTCTATCGTTTAATACGTAAAACATTGAGTAATAACTAAATATAAATTCGCTTTTTGTATTATAGCCGAATAAAGTTGTATTATAGTTGTATTTTTCTATCCCATTGTATTCTTTTTTTAATTTTGGAGCTTTGTTTGTGATAAAGTCTTTGTATGCATTCATGTATGATTCCACCATTGGAAATTTTGAAGGAATTTGAGGCTCTTTGTAAAATAAATGTGCAAATGCTCTAAATGTTTTGTCTGGAATAATTAAGCGTAAAATTTGTCCTTGTGCTCCAGCAGGGAAGAATCCCAACCAAAAAAATAGTAAAACGTAACCGGCTAATGCAAAAATGTTATATATATTATTTGTAAATGGAAGATGAAAATGTATTTTCCCACTAAAAAAGAAATAATATACTATTTCACATAAAAGTAATATATAGCCCATTACAAATGTAATGTTGTCACAAAAATTTTGGGCTTTTGTACTGTATTCTTCGTACTGTTTGTCATATTGATATTTTTCTGTAATGTCATTTTGCGTAATCCCGTAATCAGATGCTCTCGGAATGTTTATTGGACATCCTATCAGTCTATATTTGTATTGTTCTTCTCCAATTTTTATATCCATAGGTGTACATGTTTTCTTTATTCTATAAAAAAGAACACTAATGATAATACAAAATCTTAAAATCGATTTTTTTGAATTATCTTTAGTGTTCTAAGCTTTTATTTATATATGTTATTTCAACATTTCAATCATGCTTGCGGCAGCCTTGCGACCGTCACCCATTGCGAGGATGACTGTTGCACCACCACGAACGATGTCACCACCTGCGAAGATAGTTGGGATGCTTGACTGCATCTTGTCATTTACTGCGATAGTGTTCTTGCGACCGAGTTCGAGTCCTGCAACAGACTTTGGTACGAGTGGGTTAGGAGAAACACCTACAGCCACGATTGCCATGTCGATGTCGATAGTCTCAATCTTACCCTTTACTGGTACTGGTGAACGACGACCTGATGCGTCAGGCTCACCAAGTTCCATAACCTGAAGTTTAACCTGCTTTACGTTACCCTTCTCGTCAGCGATGTACTCGATAGGGTTGTGGAGTGTGAGGAACTCGATTCCTTCTTCCTTAGCATGCTTTACTTCCTCAAGACGTGCTGGCATTTCAGCTTCTGAACGACGGTAAGCGATGAATACACGTTCTGCACCGAGACGCTTGGCTGTACGGCAAGAGTCCATTGCTGTATTACCACCACCAACGACCATCACACTCTTAGCCTTGATGATAGGAGTGTCTGTTGCTGGGTTTGAAGCATCCATAAGGTTCACACGTGTGAGGTACTCGTTAGATGACATGATGCCGACTGAGTTCTCGCCAGGAATACCCATGAAGTTAGGGAGTCCTGCACCTGATGCAACAAAGATACCTTTGTAACCTTCTGCCTCAAGATCCTGTATAGTGATTGTCTTACCGACGATGCAGTCCTTTACGAACTTAACACCTATCTTGCTGAGGTTTTCAATTTCTACGTCAACTATAGCGTTAGGAAGACGGAACTCAGGAATACCATACTTGAGTACACCGCCAATCTCGTGGAGTGCTTCGAATACTGTTACGTCGAAGCCAGCCTTTGCCAAGTCGCCTGCACAAGAAAGACCTGCAGGACCAGAACCAACGATTGCGACCTTGATACCGTTGCTCTGTGCAACCTCTGGAAGAGCCATCTTGCCAGAGTTACGCTCAAAGTCTGCAGCGAAGCGTTCAAGGTTACCGATGGCAACAGCCTTGTGACCCATCTTGAGGTGGATACACTGGCTTTCACACTGCTTTTCCTGTGGGCAGACACGTCCGCAGACAGCAGGAAGTGCGCTTGTTGACTTGAGAACCTTGGCAGCCTCAAGGAACTGACCACGCTCGATGTTCTTGATGAATGAAGGTATGTTGATTGATACTGGACATCCTTCCATACATGTAGGCTTAGGGCAATCGAGACAACGTTTTGCCTCTGTGAGAGCCTGCTCAACTGTGAGACCAACATTTACTTCCTCAGTACGTGTTGTTGCACGATATACAGGGTCGAGTTCGCCCATCACACAACGTTCTATGAGGCCTCTGTCCTTTGGCTTCATGGCTGCCTGAAGTTCCTTACGCCAAGCCGCATTGCGGTCAGTAAGCTCTGCGAGTGGAGTGTCGGTAGTCATGTTTGAAGCATCAGCCTTTGGTGCTTCTGACTTGCATGTGTTACCTGCCTTGCAGCCACATACGCTCGCCTCAAGCTTTTTCATCTCCTCAATCTCTACAGGCTTGAATGCACCCATACGCTTGAACATCTCGTCGAAGTCAACCTCGTGACCATCGAACTCAGGACCGTCAACGCATACGAACTTAGTCTTTCCACCTACAGTGATACGGCAAGCACCGCACATACCTGTACCGTCAACCATGATAGTGTTGAGCGATACGTCTGTAGGAACGTTATATTTCTTCGTAAGGAGACAGCAAAACTTCATCATGATGGCAGGACCGATAGCGAAACACTTGTCAACCTTCTCACGCTGAATTACTTCTTCAATGCCTACAGTTACTACGCCTTGCTTTCCGTAAGAACCGTCATCAGTCATGATGATTACCTCGTCGGAGTGCTTGCGAACTTCGTCCTCAAGGATGATAAGTTCCTTTGTACGACCTGCAAGAACAGAGATTACACGGTTGCCTGCAGCCTTGAGTGCCTTGATGATAGGAAGCATAGGTGCAACACCAACACCACCTCCAGCACATACTACTGTACCGAACTTCTCGATGTGGGTAGCCTGACCAAGCGGACCTACAATGTCTGTGATGTAGTCGCCCTCATTGAGGCTGCACAACTTGGTTGAAGAGTAACCTACAGTCTGAACCACGAGCGTGATTGTTCCTGCTTCTATGTCTGAATCAGCGATTGTGAGTGGCATACGCTCACCATTTTCACCTACTCGTACAATGACGAAGTGACCTGCCTTGCGAGACTTTGCAATGAGAGGTGCTTCAACAACAAGTTTGAAAACCTTCTCAGAGAACTGCTCTTTCTTTACGATTTTGTTCATGGGATAAAAAAGTAAAGCCTTTTAGGGCTTCCAATGTTTAGAGATTAAGTATTTGGTTTTATTTTTGTTTATGTGAAAGTTCATAGGAATCTCCCGTTCCTTATGCGGAGGAACGGGAGAATTTATGATTGATTTTTAGTCGATATATTCGAATCCAGTGTAAGGAACGAGTGCCTTTGGCATACGTATTCCCTTTTCTGTCTGGAAATTCTCAAGGATAGAAGCCACGATACGTGGGAGTGCGAGTGCAGAACCGTTGAGTGTGTGGCAGAGCTGTACCTTCTTGTCTGCATTGCGGTAACGACACTTGAGACGGTTTGCCTGATATGTGTCGAAGTTAGAAACTGAACTTACCTCAAGCCAACGTCCCTGTGCTTCAGAGTAAACCTCGAAGTCGTAGCAGATAGCAGAAGTGAAGCTCTGGTCGCCGCCACAAAGGCGGAGAATACGGTATGGGAGTTCAAGCTTCTGAAGAAGTCCTTCTACGTGAGCAAGCATCTCTTTGTGTGACTCTGCTGAGTGCTCAGGAGTATCGATGCGTACAATTTCAATCTTTGAGAACTCGTGGAGACGGTTGAGTCCACGTACATCCTTACCGTATGAACCTGCCTCACGACGGAAACACTGAGTGTAAGCACAGTTCTTGATAGGGAGCTGCTTTTCATCGAGGATGACATCACGGTAGATGTTTGTTACAGGAACCTCAGCAGTAGGGATGAGGTAGAGGTCGTCAACCTCACAGTGGTACATCTGTCCTTCCTTGTCAGGAAGCTGACCTGTACCGTAACCAGAAGCCTGATTTACTACTGTAGGAGGCATGATTTCTGTGTAACCTGCCTTGTTTGCCTCTGCAAGGAAGAAGTTGATGAGGGCACGCTGGAGTTGTGCACCCTTGCCAGTATATACAGGGAAACCAGCACCAGTAATCTTGACGCCGAGGTCGAAGTCGATGAGGTTGTATTTCTTTGCAAGTTCCCAGTGTGGAAGCTTAGCTTCACCATTCTCAGGAACTGTTGTCCAGTTGCCTACAGTATCACCTGGTTTGCACTCACGGAGTGATGACTTGACTACTACGTTGTCCTCAGCGCATGAACCTTCTGGTACTTCATCGTAAGGAAGGTTAGGAATTGTGCAGAGGTGAGCAGTAAGTGCATTTTCTGCCTCAGCCTTTGTATTTTCAAGTTCAGCGGCAGTAGCCTTGAGCTTTGCAACCTCAGCCTTGGCAGTCTCAGCTTCATCCTTCTTGCCAGCCTTCATGAGCTGTCCAATCTGTGCAGCGTACTTCTTGCTTTCAGCGAGAGTTGCATCAAGTTTTGTCTGTGCATCGCGACGAGTCTTGTCGAGAGTGATAGCTTTTTCTACAGCTTCTTTAGCACCCTTGAAGTGCTTCTTCTCGAGACCTTTGATAACCTTTTCAGTCTCTTCTGTGATAACTTTAAGTGTAAGCATGTTATGTTATTTTTATTATTTACTATTTTATGTTCATGTGTGCGTTAGTACATTTTGCCACACATTTCGCCAAATCAATTGCAAAGATAATAAAAATAATTCAACAAGTTGCCAATGTGCAATTAAAATTATCTTTTCGCTCCAATCTTTAGCAATACAAGTGAACTGAAACCTCGGAAACAGAGTTCAATACACATTGCTGTCCATACTCCGTTGAGTCCATAATCTTTTGATAAGTACCATGCAAGCGTAATTCTTACTGCCCATATACTGAACAGGTTGAGCATACATGGGTAATATACTGTCTTGCGTCCCACGAACACACCGTATGCCACGATGGATGCTGCAAACATCGGCTCAGCCCATGCCTCTATGCGGAGGGCATCTACTGCAAGTGACTGTACCTCCATGTCTGGAGTCATCACACTTATTATCTCTGGGGCAAAGATATACATTATAATTCCTGTAAATGTCATTATAATCATTCCTGCAGAGATAGTTATGGATGCAAAACGGTTAGCAAGTTCCTTACGCTTTGCTCCAAGGCTCTGACCCACGAGTGTGGTAGCTGCTTCTGCTATTCCATATCCTGGGAGATAGCAGAGTGCCTCTATGGTTATGCCGAAAGAGTTGGCTGCAATGGCAGCCGTACCGAGTGGTGCAACAATGATTGTACTCATAATCTGTGCACAGCACATAAGGGAGTGCTCTATGCCCATTGGCAGACTTATCTTGAGCCACATCCTTATGTTGTGCATCTTCGGGATGTAGTCGTCATAGTCCTTGTCATCATTGTGGATAAGGTTCAGTTCCTTGCATCTGAAAATAAGGAACCACCACATAAGAATACAGGTGATTACGATGGAGAGCATTGTTGCTATGGCAGCACCTTTCACTCCCATACCTGCTCCAGGGATTGTGATGTCAATGTTTCCTATATGTGTGTCGTGGGTAGGAAAGATAAAGAGATAGTTGAACAGAACATCTTCTACACACATAAAAATATTGAGTACGCTTGGTACTTTGACATTTCCACAACTTCTTAACATACCTCCTGCAAGGGTCTTCAGTTGTATGATAGGTAATGTGGCTGCATAGATGAAGAAGTAGCTTGTGGCATCCTCGCATATTGCGTTCTCACCTCCGAGCCATATAGGAAGATAAGGCGATATACAGATACCTATTAACATGAGCGTAAAGGAGAAGAGAAGGGTAGTGGTGATAGACTGACGCAACACATCCCTTGCGCCTGCATAGTTCTTTCCTCCTACGAGATGAGCCACTTGTACATAGAAACCAGTGGCAGCAGATGTACACAGCCCTCCGAACAGCCATATTGTGGTGGAGACAATACCTATTGATGCCGATGCTCTTGCACCGAGACTTCCTACCATTGATGCGTCTATATACTGCATTATTATAATGGACAGCTGGGCGAGGATGGCAGGAAAACTCAATTGGGCAACCAGATTAATCTGATTGCCCAAAGTCATAGTTTTATTGTCTCTTAACAGTTGTAGGAGAGTGTCCTTATTCATTTTTATTTTACTACAAACTTAATCTTGCATTCGTCTCCGTTTGTATTTGTTGCTGTTGCAACGTATATGCCTGTGCGGAGAGTGCTTACGTTGATTGAGACGAAGCTGCCATTGCTACGGATAATGTTGCCTGCAACCTTACTGCCTGATGCATTGAATACATTGACTGAACTGATAGTGTAATCCTCGCTCTTCACATTTACAACACCATTTACGTATGCGATAGTCATTCCACCGTCACGTACCATAGCTATTGCATCTGGTACTGGTTCTGGAATAGGCTTTACATATTCTACTGCGTAAGTAGTATAAATGTTTGCCTTTCCTGGAGTTGGCTTATCCATCACGTATGTCTTTGTTCCAGCATCTGGGTAGCGTCCGAATGACTGCTGTCCAAGGTGTTCAATATATGTGATTGTATCTGAATATGTGACATTACCTTCTGCATCTCTCTTCAATATAATGATGTCGCCACCTTCAGCACCAAGTTTGAAAGATGTGTGGATGACATCTGATATATTGTCAAGCTTGTCGCACCAAATTACCTTGTAGCCGTGAGCAGGAATGACAGTGTTGAGTGCTACATCGTTCTCTGGAACCTTGTACTTAGTAGGCTTGTCAAGGTTGTCTGATATGTAAAGACCAGCAATATCAACATCATCTGAAGAGTTGTTGTAAAGCTCAATCCAGTCATTCTTCTTGTAGTAATCATTTACATATACAGAGTTTGATGCACTAACCTCATTGATGACAACTGGTGTAGTGTTGAGACCTTCAGCAATCATTTCCTC
>JAFYAT010000055.1 GCA_017540585.1 Bacteroidaceae bacterium
GCGTACCTGTGCGCATGCAGGTACGCATAACAATTTTACTAAATAATGTGTCAAATCTGTCATTGTGTCAATGCCCCCATCGCCAATTTTCCATAGGGTCTTGTGGGGTGTGTTGTGTAACAGTCTGAATTGTAGTAGTTTACGATTTTCTTGTATCCAAATATTTTCCATAGTTAACTGATACAACTTTAGGAAAAAAGTCGTATCTTTGCACCGAGAATGCGAAAGCAGACTATACATAAGTGTTGAGAAATAAAAAACAGACAGGTATGAAACGTACATTATTATTTATTTCGTGTTTGCTGGCATCTGTTACAATGTTGGCGCAAGACTCTTTGGCTGTTGAGGATATACAGAACAGCGGTTGTTTGAGGATGGCGAGAGGGGAAGAGTCAGAACCCTTACCCACGATTATCTTGACGAAGGAGGGCAGCGTCCTGTCGGTACAGCTGCTTAACTATGATAGCAACTGTAGTACGTCCGACTTCAACGTAACATCTACTGTGAACGATGGCAAGGACGGCGACCCACTTTCTATAAGCATCAACGTGGTTCCCTGCCTTGCTGGCGATGATTTTGAAGACTGTCTCTGTCCGTATAACTTGTCGTTCATGGTACACGATGTGGAGGATAACTCTTTCTACTTGTCATGCTGGTGGTATAAGGGAATGGTAGAACTGACGGAAGGGGAGCCGATGGTACTGGAGTACAAGGTTGAGGATGTCACCATCGATGGCATGAGTTTCAGATTGCTAAAAGTCATGCATAAAGCTATGCTGAAGGATTGGACAACAGTAGAAAAAGAGTTGCTCATTCCTTCGGAAGTGAATTATGATGGAGAGGTCTATACCGTAATGGCTGTCAGTAAGGATGCTTTCTGGCATTTAGATCAAGCAACCAAGGTGACTGTCCCCAAAACTGTCAGGAGTATGGATCTTGACTATGACAACGCCATTTGGGCCAATCCGTTCCGTGAATGCAAGTCCTTGGAATGGATAGAAGTTGAAGATGGTTGCTCTTTGTTCAGCTCTGTTGAAGGGGTGCTCTTCTCAAAAGACAAGACAATGCTCTTAGGCTACCCTATTGCATCACCAAGAGAGACTTACACTGTGCCTGAAGGTGTAACCAACATCCGAAGTGGTGCATTTCATTACAATATGTGTTTGCAGAAGTTGGTGATACCAGAAGAAGTAACATACTTGGGCTGGCATTTATTCAATGACATGAAAAGTCTGAAAGAATTGTATATTAGAGGAGTCATTGAGCCTGGATGCATGAGTGATTTGTTCGACGGTATGAATACGAAGGCTGCCGTTTATGTACAGCCGTCAGAAGTGGAGAAGTACAAGGCCATCTACAAAGGTCCTGTCTATCCATTGGCAGGTGGTGAAACGGATGATTCTGACTACATCCCCTTTGTGGAGTTGGGTAAGGTGTGGCATATGGTCAGCCATAGCGGTTACCCGAAAAGTTCATTACATTTTATAAGATACAAAATGACTGAGGAAGTGGAGCGTGATGGCAGGACATACACTCATACTTATTTATTTGAAGATGATTTGGCCACCAGGCAAGATATAGGACTGTTCCGTGAAGAAAACCGTAGAGTGTATAAGTATGACGAAAACACAGGTAAGGAAATTATGCTTTATGACTTCTCACTCAAAGAAGGTGACACATTCACTTGTTATGATGTTTTTAACTGCAAGGTGCTAAAGCAGGGATGGTTATACGACGGCCCTAAAATCGTGTCATATACGAATCCAGCTTCTGCCGATACATTGGAAACCAAGTATCGTCGACTACGCACATGGACCATTGGCCTTGACAAAGGAACGGGTGAATACTATGAGGTCGCAACATGGGTGGAAGGAGTTGGAACCCTTGGGGACACATTTGGTCCTTTAGTCTCTGCTGGAGGGTGGGATTTTTATTTGGCTTACGTAGAAAATGACAGCACAGGCAATTGGAATAACGATTATCTACCTTTCTCGTTTTGCACGAATAATTACATACATAACGTTCATGGCAGCAACCTGCCTATTGGTGCAGAAAACAATGAGGAAGACGACGAGCATCATAAGCTGACCTACGAATTGGAAGGCGACCGCTTACATGTCTATGGAGAAGTTTTCTGCAATTGCGGACCAAACCACTATGCCTATTTCTGCGAGAAGCCAACTGATGACCCATCAGTACACAAGATAGAGTTCATAACACAAGATGTGGAACCATTAATGTGGTGTGTGGGACTCCATGCCACCGACTTCTATGTCTCTGGTTTCGACCCCAACCTCAACTACATCGTGGTGGATAATCAAGGCGTGGAGCATCCTGTCATCAACACGACGCCACAAATGGCTTACCGCCCGTTCGTCGAAGACGGTAAGGTGTGGACTGTAAAAGTCTATTCTGATGGAGCTTCGCACAATCAGTGGACGGACTATTACTATTTTGATGGTGACACCATCATTGGTGGGCAGACGTGTAAACGAATGATGTATGTTACGTATGTTACGAATGACAATGATGAAAAATGGGTGAACGGCGTGTTTACTCCAGTCAACCATCCTCAACAATATAACGGAGCATGGTACGAGCAAGACAAGAAAGTATATTATGCATACAACGGAAGAGAGCAGTTTCAATTACTCTACGACTTCACACTATCCTCTGGCGACAGTATTCCAAGTCCAGACGGTCATTTGCTGGCTGTGTATAAATTGTCTGGGGGCATCACGGGCTTCAAAGGTGCATATTATGAAATAGATGAAGTAGAACGCTGGCTCGAAGGCGTTGGCAGTGAATCATGGCCATGGCGCAACCATCCGAGGTATGTTCCTGGTCATCAAGGTATTCTCCTTGCATGTAGCGTGGGTGATGAAGTCATCTATTACAATAGCAAGATGGATGATCCATACGTCATGGGATCCCGAAAACAGCGTATCGACTTCACCCATACTATCAAGATAAAGCCACAATCGAGGACAACGAGAGGGGCTGAAGCCTCGTTATACGGTGAATACAACGAACAGCAACTTGGCATCAACCTCGACCCGCTCGACGAAACCTATCTGGTACGTATCACGGACGAATCGGGCAACGCCGTCTATGAGAAGACCGTCAACGCTGGCAACATCGTTGGCCTCAACATCAACATTTCCGACTACGCAGAAGGCCGTTACACCGTCACCGTGGAGAATAGCAACGAGTCCATCACCGCCCAGTTTGATACGCAAACGACAAGCATAAGCCTCACCCCAGCCCTCTCCCATAGAGAGGGAGCCATATACAA
>JAFYAT010000056.1 GCA_017540585.1 Bacteroidaceae bacterium
CCCCCTCAAAGCCTTTTGCTTTCTTATAGGTAATGTCAAGTACAGACGACATCTTCTCGCCATAGCGTGCGTCAAAGCCACCTGCAGAGAAACTGACCTTGTCAATCATGTCTGGGTTTATGATGGAGAGTCCTTCCTGCTGACCGCTACGGATGAGTAGGGGGCGATACACCTCTATACCATTTATATATACGGAGTTCTCATCAAACGAACCGCCACGCACATTGTACTGCGAACTCAACTCGTTGTGGGTACTTACACCTGCCTGAGTAGCGATAATCTGTTCCACTCCGCCACCAGAGGCATTGCCCATGTGCTTCATATCCTTGATATTTACGTCTGTCATGGCATTTGTCTGACGACGTACTGTCGATACTTCCACGCCTCCAAGCTCTATACCAGCAGGATTGAGCATGATGTTGATTGTAACGGTATCTGTCGGATTGTAGAGGGTACGCTTCTTCGTTTCGTAACCAAGCATGGAGAATGAAACGACCATGGTATCCTTCGACTCACACGTAAATTGGTATTTACCCTTCAGGTCGCACGTCGCTCCTGCAGCCATACCTTCCACACGTACATGGGCAAGTTCCACAGGAGACCTTTTCTCGTCCATGACCTTACCCCTGATAGTTACGCTCTGAGCATCTGCCACGGAAGGCAAAAGCGTAAAGATAAGGATTGATAATATGTTCAGGAAACTATTTCTCATCAGTTGTATTCTGTTCTTCTTTCTTCTTTCCAAACAGCCACTTCAATGACTCGAAGTCATACTGCACGCTCACACCAAGTCCCTGTGTATTGAGCGTACCCTTTGTGAAGTACCTGTCGTTAGTCATATTGTAAGCCTTGAGATATGTGTTGCCATTCTCCCAAAGACGCCATTTCAGTTCAAAGTCTCCAATGAAGCTCTGAGTATTGGTCATGGCATTATCCCTGTAGCCGAAGTTGCCGTTCACGAGAAGACGGTCGTTGAAGAGTCGTCCTGAAAGAATACCTTCAACGTCCATATCCTGCCAGCCCTTCTCACCAGTAGATATGTCTGTACCTAAGTTCCAGTTGCTGTTAGTTCCTATGATGCTTGACAATACCTGATTAATCTGACCGCTAAGCGTAGATGAAACGAACGAGTTGACAGCTTGTCCGCTCTTGTCATCGCCGTTGGCACGTGCAAAATTGTTTGGGTAGAATCTGTTGACGGCAAGGAGATATATAACTTGGGTATTCATCTCCTCATCTGAGTTGATCATACTCTTCACAAGCTGACGTGTCTCGTCGTTGACATTAGGAAGACTTATGTCGAACTTGAAATCCATCGAACTTACAGTACCTGTAATATCAAGAACGCAAACCACCTTCACTTTATTGTTCTGAGAGTATGCTGTTGTTGATGTAAGGTCCGAAATTGGCACATTATGTATCTCGTGATTACAAATAAGATGTATTCCTGCATCAAATGGATTGCCGTTGAATGATATCGTACTTCCTGGCTGCATACTCAGGTCACGATACACGAGGTCGTGCATATAGAGGCGGTACTTGCCATGATCAACATTATATGTACCGAACATCTGGAATGCACCTTTGTTGTGCCACTTTGCCTGAATGATGGCGTCTCCATATACGCTGATGTAGGCATCGTCTTGACGATCCATACGTAGCTTGACTTCGCAGTTCTGGTTGATGTTACAATGGAAATCCATGTATATGTCGCCCTCGTAGTTGCTCTTCTTCTTCTCGTTCTTGACGATGTATTGTGAAAGGTCGTCTTCGTCACGTACCTTCTTCTGCTTAACTTCCGGCATGGCGTAGTGGAACTGTTCCTCCTTGTTTGTGGCTGTTATGTCGCGGAACTCAATGAAGGAACTGTTGACAAGGGCGTCTGGCGATACATTGTCGTATGCAAAGACGGAGCCTTTGTTTGTGTATATGTTGCCTGATATATGCATAGGATGACCGTCAGAACCATCAAGATGGACATCACCTGAGGCAAAGACAGTTGCACAGAATTTGTTGGCGTTGAACTCCTTCTCGTCATACACGAGTATGCCATGTGCATCGGCATCAAAGTTGTATGCAAAGTTGCGGAGATTGGTGTGTGTTACTTTGCCATTGAGTATGCCCACATTATGCTGGTAATCCATCATACGCATGTCCTTGAATGATATGAGCCCACGTTCCAGATGGACAGTATCTCCTGAGAACATATAAGGAACGTTGGTTGTCTTCAACTTCATGGACACCTGACCTGTTACATCACCCTCAAGGTCAACCTTGTTGAGAGGACCAACCACGTTAAGCGAGCCACGCAAGTAACCATCCATATCGTCAAAGATGATGCCGAGGAATCCTTGCAATACGGCAGCATGAGTGTCCATTGCATCTACATGGAGGAATATGTCATTGTTGGCAGGAGAGACGAATCCCTTGACTTTTGTTGTGCCGAACCTGTCTATATAGTTGGAAGTAAGGCCATCGCGACACTTGTACATGTTGACGATATTGGCATTGAGGGCAATACCGTTGACCTCATCATCCCAGTTGCCGTTAATCTCGGCATTACCGAGAAGTCCTCCCTCGAGACAGAAGTCCTTGACATTAAGCTTTGCCTTGAAGTCAGGCTTGTCGAGCAAGTTTGTCAGAGTTGCCTCGCCTGTTGCTTTTCCTGAGAAATCGACTGCTGTGAAGTTGACTACGTTAAGTACATATTCAATCTCTACATTATTGAGTTTTGCGAGGATAGAGTCGGATGGATTATCTGACACTTTCCCCTCTATAGTCACGTATTTATCACCACTCGACACCTTGAGGTTATGGCAGGTGATATCCTTTCCATATACGGATATTCTGGCAGGAGTGATGTTCCATGTGGTATCGTTGATGACTATATCTGACTGATATATATTCAAATTAGTCTTTAACTTGCCTATACTGTCCGCAAAACTGACTCTCGAATTGAGATTTACGTCAATATCGTTACGATTCTTCATCTTCAACTTGATGTTTGAATCTACCACGTTATTGACTGCTGTGGCATTAAGGTCAACCTTCATAGCTTGTTTGTCGGTATGTGTAAGACCTGTAGCTTTAAGACTTAACTGATTGGAATTGTTGCAGCATACCACATTAACGTTTTTGTATGTACTACCGTCGAATGTAGCGTATGGAACGTTGACGTCAAGGTTGAGAATATTTCTTGAAGCATCCATTGAACCAATAACTCTTACTGGCTGTGATACAGAATATTCATTCTTAATAAAGTGGTGTAGAATAGGGGAGTCGTAGAATGCGATATCATAGTTGAATTCTGACTCAGAACTACTGTGCTCCTTCTTGACTATCTCGTTGAGATTTGTGGCAATGATGTTCTTGAGGTCAGATGCCATAGTGGACAACTTGCCATGTCCCTTTATTCTTGCGTCGAGGAAGTCGCTCTGGAGCACAAGGTTGGAGTTACCTTTGCTTGTCTGTTCTATGTCAAGATTTATCTTGCTGACATTAAACGTTGTATCTGGTGTAACAAGGCAGATGTCATTCATTGTCACATGACCATTGACATTATCTATATTCGAACCGTCAATCTGGGCATCAAGGTTCATGGATAGACGCTCACCAGAATAATCCTTGATGAGGTTCATGGCGTTAGGATTGAAGTCCTTGAGCGTCATTGAAAGGTCGAGGTCATGGTTCTTGTCCTTGTGGAGATAGTTGATATCGGCAGATAAACTGGCATTTGCATCATCCACGTTCAACAATAGGACAGACTTGCCAGAATAGCTATTAGCGTCTATATTTATATTGCTGTATTTATAACCGTTGTATTCAATAGATGGAACTGATACTTTAATCGTTCCATCTGGTATTTCCTGCTTGTCAACAAAGGTTACATCAGCTACCACATCTACATTCAATCCACCAAGTTTCTCCTCATTGAGTATCTTGCCTATATTCATGCCTTCCTCACCTTCGGTACTCAGGTTACATACCAGATGCTTGTCGTTGTTGTATGAAGCATCAAGGACGAGATTACCTGCATCAGTCATTATCGTACCCTTAGACGATACAAGACAGCTATCAACGTGAACTATTGAGCGAAGTTCGATGTCTCCCGCATTGAGAAGAGGAAGAACCTTTGTTTCGTCTATACTCAGGTTCTGCAACAGCTGTCTTATACCCTTGTTTGATGCATACAAACGCTCGATATCTATGTCGGCAGACTTTGTACCAAACAGATTATTGATGCTTGCTTTCATAGCAAGATTCAGTTCCTTGCCATCATCATTTAACTGAAAGTTATTTATATCAAACCTGTTGCTTGTTCCTTTTATCTCCGTATGGATGGCATAAGATTCTGTAAACTCAGAAAGCGTGTGCTCAAAGCATCCGAAATCAGAAAGGCGTATCTCACCGTCAACGACTACAGGGTTGATAATAGCGATGTGTTTGTTCTTCTCAAAGCCCGTATAGTCGGCATTTATCTCAGGAATGGACAACGCCGTTCCGCCTGTACATATAACGAAGTCGGTAATCTCTGCCTTCGAGTCGTTTGCCTCACATTTGAATCCAAGTTCCTTTACATAAAGTCCTGAATTATTTTCGAGTATAGAGAAACGCTTGAGTGATACGTTAAGCGAATCCTTTGTCATGTTTTTGATGGAAAGATTGAAACCTACCTTGCGTGCATCAATATGATTGACATCAAAAGTGCCAGGATTAAGTTCCTCGCTCTTTACGTCATATTTCACGTTGGTGTGGCGTACGAGGAGTGTATTGATACGGAGGTTCAGAGGCTTTGACTCCGTCTCTTCCTTTGATGAGAAAGTGTCAATTACATACTGTATGTTTAGTGGAGCATCCTTTGTCTTCTTATATATTATGGCATTTGCACCAAACAGCTGTGCCGAAGGAATACATATCTGCCCCTGTATGGTACGCATGATATCAACCGAGGCTGACACACGACCCACTTTGAGCATCAGCACTCCGTCCTCATCCTCCGCCTCAAGATCATTAATGATAAGACGATTGAGGAATCCCACGTTCACAGAACCAATTTTAACGGGTGTTCCCAGTTTGTCCGATAGTGCTCCAGCCACTCTGTCAGCTATGAAGCTCTGCATGAAAGGCATATTAAGAAGTACAATAATTGTTGCGTAGATACATAATATCCACGCAACAATCATTCTCATCAGGTGCCCTGACTTCAAAATATGTTCTTTCTTATCAACAGACATTTCGTTTATAATGAGGAATCAGGAATGAGGAATTAGAAATAAAATATCAATTGAGAAATTCGTTATGTGAGCGACTATTTTGCAAACAAGCAAGCAATTCCTCATTCCTAATTCCTCATTCCTAATTTTATAAATTCGTTGCTGTCTCCAGCTTGCCTCTCTTGTAGTAACCTTTGCGCTTAGGTGTGCCGTTCTTATCCTTCTCAACGAAAGCACCATCCTTGAGGTCGTCCACAAATCCACCTTCATAGCGTGAGCCGTCTGCATATTCCTCCACACCTTTGCCGTTCTTATGACCATGCTTGAAGTGACCTCTATACTTTGTACCGTCAGACATACGGAGAACGCCTTCGCCATTCATCTCACCGTTTTCCCATTCACCGTCATACACATCACCGTTTACGCCTGTATATTTGCCACGCCCATGCTGCTTGTCGTCTGCCCATGTACCTTCGTACTTTGCTCCATTTGGCCATGTATATACACCAGTACCCTCCATGAGCCCGTTTACAAACTGACCGATGTACTTACGGTTGTCGCCGTATGTGAAGATGCCTTGACCAGTACGTTCACCACGCATATAGTCGCCTTCATACTTGTCGCCATTGTGGAAGATGTATATACCTCTGCCATGCATCATGTCATCTCGCCAGCTGCCTGTGTATTTATCGCCGTTGGCATATATGTATGTGCCCTGACCGTTACGCATATTATGCTCCATGTTGCCTACGTACGAACTGCCGTCACGCCAGTCGAACACACCATGACCACATTTCTCGTCGTTTTTCCATTCACCACGATAATAGACACCGTTTGCCCATGTGTATGTGCCTTGTCCTTCGCGCTTGTCCTGCACCCAGTTGCCCACATACTTATCACCATTGTAGTAGTACATGGTTCCGTGTCCTTGCTGGTAATCTACATACCAAAGACCATCATACTTATTATTGTTGGCAAAGTAGTAAATGCCCTTGCCATGCTGGTGGTCCTGATGCCATTGTCCCTCGTAGCGTTCGCCATCTGCAAAGATGTATGTACCGTTACCCTGACGCTTGCCTTTCTCGTACTGTCCCTCATACACGTCACCATTAGTGAAAGTTGTCTTGCCCTTGCCGTTAGGCTTACCGCCCAACAGTTCACCATAGTATGTAGCCTTATCCTTAGGGAAGACATAGTTACCTATCACAAACTTCTGTGCGCTTATTGATAGTGCAGTTGTAAAAATAAAAGTGCCTGTTATAATATATTTCTTTCCGTTCATAGTGAGAATTCATTTATCGACCCACAAAGATAAACAAAAATACCCAAACCTCGCCCATCTGTTAGCGTTTTTTAAGATTTAAGTTTATCTGACATGTAAAATGGTGGTAATTTTTCCTTTCCATTCCTCCTTAAAGTCCTACGCATCTCAAATGGAGTGTAAAAAAAGTTACGGAGCACAAGCGCCCTCTGTGTCCTCTAATCTCATCAACATTTTAAGGTAAGGGAAAAACTCCGTGCCCTCTGCTTTCTCTGCGTTCTCTGTGTTTCTATATTATGTATGTGATATAATTATTCCATCCTTAGAGTGTAATTACTCTATGTTATAATGGCGGTTTCGTTTTGTCCTACTTTCGTCTTGTTTTGTTAGTCCTTGCGGATACTAATCGCCACATGCTGAAAAACGCAGTTCTGATACTATCAATACGTAATTTTGTATAGATTTTGATTCTATTTTTTCTTCGGGAATGACTCGGGGATTGTTCGGGAATGCTTCGGGAACGCTTCGCTTTGTCATTTGTAGGGTGTTATCAGAGTATTTATGACTCTTGTCGTAGTTTCGTTTTGTCCTACTTTTAGACGCCTTTTTTTGCGTGCTTAGGTTGGTGGGAGAATGAGAGTACGGGCTTTACTTAGTTCAATATAGTCGCTTGGCAGTAAAAAAGCAATACGTTTTTAGTCGTGAAGGTGGCGTTTTTTTTAACATTTCGGATGTTTAAAAAATGTAAAAAAAAATGAACTAATGTTTAACGATTGTTAAAGCAGCAGGGGGATTTGTTAAACTATATAAAAATGCGTGAAATTTTATTTTGAAACATTTTGCAGTTACTAAAATTTGGAATAATTTTAACACCGAAATCGTTAAGATAATGCATATTTTAACATTTCAGTATGATTTAGTAAATAAAATAACGTTGAAAATATTTTGATTATGAAACAGACGACAAAAAGATTTTATGGCACACTTGCTGCCTTGGCTTTCTTTTCAGGACTGACTGGTTCTTTTGCCTTTGCTTTGGGAAACAAGATTGCTTCACGCAATTCGGTTTCTGCTTCTTATGTAGTTGACTCTAAGGAGAATCCTGAACCTGTGTTCATGACTTGCTCTAATGCTGGCACTCCTGCACAGCCTATTGATCTTACAGAGGCTGCTGAGAAGGGATGTGCTTCGGTAGTATATATAAAGGTGACAGCCGGTGGCGACACCAAGGTTGTACGTTACCGTAATCCATTTGCCGATATCTTCGGCGATTTCTTCGGCGATGAAGGTATGCAGCAACGTGTCTATAAGACTCCTAAGCAACATTCATCAGGTAGTGGAGTAATCATCTCAAGTGACGGTTATATCGTGACAAACAACCATGTTGTTGAAAATGCGAGCAAGATTGATGTCAAACTGAACGATAACCGTGAATTTACAGCTACGGTAGTTGGTACAGACCCTGCTTCCGACCTTGCTCTTATCAAGATTGATGCAAAGGAACTTCCTGCCATCGTCATTGGTGACAGCGAGACGTTGAAGGTTGGCGAGTGGGTACTTGCCATCGGCAATCCTTTCAACCTCACAAGTACGGTTACTGCTGGTATCGTGAGTGCCAAGGGACGTGGCAGCATGGGTGCCAATGGTGTACAGTCATTTATCCAGACGGATGCAGCCATCAACAAGGGTAACTCTGGTGGTGCTCTTGTGAATGCACGTGGTGAGCTCGTGGGTATCAATGCCATGCTTCTTAGCGAGACAGGTGGCTATCAGGGTTACGGATTTGCCATCCCTGTAAGTATAATGAAGAAAGTGGTATCTGACATCAAGGAGTATGGTGCTGTTCAACGTGCCGTTCTCGGTATCAAGGGTGGTTCGCTCAGCGATATCATTGACAGCAAGAAGTATGAGGATGAGAACTATGTATCTGACTATGGCACTAATGATGGTGTACTCGTGGATGAGGTTATCGAGAATGGTTCTGCCGAGGAGGCTGGCATCAAGAAGGGAGATGTCATCGTTGCTGTGGGAGATAAGAAGATAACAAAGATGTCTGAACTTCAGGAAGACCTTGCCAAGTTCAACCCTGGTGACAAGACTTCAATCACTATCATACGTGACAAGAAAGAGAAAAAGGTTAATGTAACCTTCCGCAATGTTCAGGGAAGCACCAAGGTTACCAAGGCATTGAGCCTCGATAGTTGCGGTCTTGAATTGAAGGAACTGAGTGACAAGCAGAAGAAGGCTTACAATATCGCCAATGGTATTCAGGTGGCTAACGTGAAAGCAGGACCTTTCAAGACTGCAGGCGTGCCAAAGGGCTTTATCATCCGTAAGTGCAACGGCTATGTTATTAAGACTATAGCTGACTTCGAGAAGGCCTTTAAGCTTGCCCTTGATTCAGAGGAACGTGCTCTCTTCATCACAGGTCAGATTCCTGCTGGCGAGCCAAACGTCTTTGCCGTTATGTTCCCGGAGGAGTAAAAACGGAAGGGTGTCTCATTCGTGATTGAATGATGATGCCTTTAAACCAAGAAACAAAATAATTGTCAAAAAAAGCAGATTGGAGATTTTGCGTCTCTAATCTGCTTTTTTTTCATTACTAAGCCATAACCAAATCTATGAGGAAAATATTAGCATTATTGATACTGATGAGCATCTCAGTATCTTCTGTTCAAGCACAGGTAAGACAACGTAACGTGAGCGTCACAAAGGGTGGTGCTGCGGTCAATGGACGTGTGCTCGATTCGGAGTCAGGTGAAGCACTTGTGCAATGTACCGTTGCCGTAATGTCTGCTGACACGACTAAACTCATTACGGGTACGGTTACATCTGAAGATGGCAGTTTTGAAATAAAGAATCTTGCCAAGGGTTCGTACATTCTCAAGATGTCATTCGTGGGTTATCATAACTACTATTATAAACTTGACATCACGGAGACAAAGGGAACACGCCATTTAGGAGCAATAGCCATTGCACCTGCAAGCATAACGCTTAATCAGGCAACCGTCGTAGGACAGCTTCAGGAGATGGAGATGAAGAACGATACGGTTGTATATAATGCTGATGCATTCAAGATGCAGGAAGGTGCCGTTGTCAATGACCTTATTCGCAAACTTCCTGGGGTGGTGATTGAGGATGATGGTAAGATAAAGGTTAATGGCAAGGAATTGAAGAGAATTATGGTTGATGGCAAGGACTTCTTTCGTAATGACATGAAGACCACTCTTGAGAATCTTCCTACCAATGTCATCAACAAGCTCAAGGTGTATGACAAAGAGAGCGACTTCAGTCGTATCACAGGTATTGATGACGGCAATGAAGAAACCGTCATGGACCTCACACTCAAGAAAGGACAGAACAAGGGATGGATGGGCGATGTTAGCGGTGCCTATGGTACGAGGGAACGATGGCAAGGCAGGGTGAACGCTCGCAGGTTCAAGGAGGGATTCTCTACGTTCATCTTTGGAAACATGGGTAATTCGGATGGCAGAAACACGGCTAACGGTGACAACACCAATGGCTCCATAGGTGCCAACATGGTCTTTGCCGTCAAGGATTTCGAGATTGGCGGAAGTGTGCAGTACAGAGGTTCAAATAGCAAGAACCAGAGCAATGCTACAAGCAGGAATATGCGTGACAAGGAAAACACAACATACTCCAACAGTTTCAACAAGAATAAGAACACAAACAACAATTATAGCGGTAACCTGAAGATGGAGTGGAAGATAGACACTCTCACAACGATTGTTTTCACACCTGATTTCTCCAAGGGAAACAGCAATTCAAATCGTGATGGCAGATCAAGGTCATTCTACTACGATCCATACAGTTATGGCATAATCAATCCTCTCGATGAGGGTGACCTGCTACCTGATTCTGTAAAGCAGAACTATACAATGTCAAGTTCGTGGAACGAATCGGACAACTATAATTATCACGGCAATCTCATGTTCAACCGTCGCCTTGGTGGTAAGCCATGGTTCGGTCCTGGGGCAGAGAAGGGCACTTCGGGACGCAATTTCAGTATCACACTTTCTGGTGGCACATCAGGTTCAGATGCATTCAACACAAACTACAATCATGTGGATTACAAGCTCAGGGATAAATACACCAGGACAACAAAAGATTCAACGGGTGTGACCTATCGTAGTACTGTGACACCTAACAGCAATCGCAACTATACAGTCGGTTTTTCCTACAATGAACCTATTCTGCGTAACCTCTTCGCACAGGTGAACTATCGTTATGAATATTCTTACAGAAATTCGGATGGCGATACGTATGACTTTGGCATTGATAGCGTAAAGGCACAGATTCTGTGGGAAAATTACGGGCAGTTTGGTCTTGAAGTGCCTGAGGAAGAATGGAGAAACTATCTCTCTGACCAATATTCAAAATACACCAAGAACGAGAACTACACCCATCGTGTCGAATTCTCCTTGCGTTACATCACCAAGTTGCTCAACATAAGTGCTGGAGTGAACATGGAAAGACAGCATCAGAAGATGGAGTACAATTACAACATGCTTGACACCATCGCTTCACGCAACATTAGCAGGTTGTCTCCAACGCTTAATGCACGTTTCAATTTCGGACGCCAGCACACACTTCGTCTGTCATATCGTGGTAACACACGACAGCCAGAAATGACAGATATGTTCAACAATACAGACAAATCAAACCCTATGAACATACGTGAGGGTAATCCAGATTTGAAACCGTCATTCACAAATAACGTACAAGCCAACTACCAACGCTTTTTCATGGAGACAAAGCGTTCGATTAATGCACGTTTGGCATATTCCAACACACTCAATTCCATTACCAACCGACAGGAATACAATGAACGTGAAGGTAGCACGGTCACACGTCCTGAGAACATAGACGGTAACTGGAATATAGATGGAAATTTCGGTTTTAACACACCGTTCATCTGGGAAAAGCTTACTTTCAACACCAACACCAGTGCCTCCTATCGCCGTAGTGCAAGTTATTACTTCGAATCGAAAAGGGATGAAAACAAAAAGATAATAAAAGGCACTACTTACGAAAATGAAGTCATAACGAAAAATGTGCGTCAGAACTTGTCGTTCTCCCTCCGTCTTGAGGATATAGATATCCGTACCAACGGTAGTGTTAACTGGACAAAAGCAGACAATGCGCAGATTCCTGACAATAGTCGCAATACATATAACTTCCGGTATGGCGTATCGTCAACAGGCAACTTCAGCAATGGTTTTGGCTATTCGACAGACATCGCCATGAACAGTCGTCGTGGCTATACTGGCGACAATGCCAACACTAACGAACTGGTGTGGAATGCAGAAGTCAGCTACCGTTTTCTCAAGCGAAGAGCAACCATCTCGCTTCAGGCATTCGACATTCTTCAGCAACGCACGGATTACAACCGAAGAATTACTGAAACAAGCATCAGCGACTCGGACAACAAGACAATCTATGCCTTCTACATGTTGCGTTTTCAGTACCGTCTGACTCAGTTTGGCGACCGCCGTTTTCGTCGTGGTACACCAGACTTCAATGCTGGCGAACGCTCTGCACAAGAGACACAACCACGTTCAGAGCGCCAAGGAGGAGGCGGAAGATTCAGAACAAGGTAAGTCCCTCATCAGTAATTATCATTCGGCAAAAAACAAGAAAATAGCCGCCCGGAAAAGCATCCGAGCGGCTATTATTCATTACTTATTGATAAATAATCATTAGAAACAATTCCTCATTTCTAATTCCTAATTATTTAACGATTCCCTTTTCAAGGTACTCAGCAAGGTTCATGCGTACCTTCTGTGCAGCACCTTCGGCAGCAACCTTAGCCATATCAGACTCAACCATAATCTTGACGAGTTCCTCGAAGCTTGTCTTTGATGGATTCCATCCGAGCTTTGCCTTTGCCTTTGTTGGGTCACCCCAGAGGTTCACAACGTCTGTTGGACGGTAGAAGTCCTCAGATACCTCAACGAGTACCTTGCCTACGAGTTCCTCAGGACCTGCAACACAGATACCCTTCTCATTCATGCCCTCGCCTTCGAACTTAAGTTCGATACCAGCGTGCTTGAATGCGTAGTAAGCAAATTCACGTACTGAGTGCTGAACACCTGTAGCGATGACAAAGTCTTCTGGCTTGTCATTCTGGAGGATGAGCCACATACACTCTACATAGTCCTTAGCATAACCCCAGTCGCGGAGAGATGATAGGTTACCGAGGTAGAGCTTGTCCTGAAGACCCTGTGCGATACGTGCTGCAGCAAGGGTAATCTTACGTGTTACGAATGTCTCGCCACGACGCTCTGACTCATGGTTGAAGAGGATACCTGAACAGCAGAACATGTTGTATGCCTCACGATATTCCTTTACAATCCAGAAGCCATAGAGCTTGGCAACGGCGTATGGTGAGTAAGGGTGGAATGGAGTATTCTCATTCTGTGGAACCTCCTCAACCTTACCATAAAGTTCGGATGTTGATGCCTGATAGATACGGCAAGTCTTTTCAAGTCCACAAGCACGTACTGCCTCAAGCACACGGAGCACACCTGTTGCGTCAACATCAGCTGTGAACTCAGGAGAGTCGAAACTAACCTGTACGTGACTCTGTGCAGCAAGGTTATAAATCTCTGTTGGCTTTACCTTGCCCACGACCTTAACGAGTGACATAGAGTCACCGAGGTCACCAAAGTGAAGGTGGAAGTTTGGCTGTCCTTCGAGGTGTGCTATACGCTCGCGGAAGTCAACGGAGCTACGACGGATAATACCGTGTACCTCGTATCCCTTACTAAGAAGAAATTCTGAAAGATAAGATCCATCCTGGCCAGTAACGCCAGTGATAAGTGCAACTTTTGACATATATATGTTATTAATAAATTTAATCCTATTGTTTAGGAATGACTCACATTTTTTTGCATTCTATTGCATAAATTTTTGCAAAAGTACAGAATTTTATCGAAAAACAATTGGAAAATGCAGAAAAATGTATGAAAACCGCCACTAAGTAGGTGTGCAAAATTATTTTTATAATAATTGTATTGATTAATGATGTAGGTTCAGCGCCTAAAATAAATGAGTGTAATGACTCCTACTCGATTGTTTTTAGACGGTGAAGATGCGCAGAAGGCGGTGCAAGGATTGTAAAAATAATTATGCACACCTACTTATTATTATTACTTGTTATTCATAAATCGTGGCAACAATACGGCGTGAGCCTCCATAGTCGCGGAACTCACAGAGGTAGATGCCTTGCCATGTGCCGAGATTGAGACGACCGTTGGTGATTGGTATGGTTATGCTCACTCCGAAGAGGCTGCTCTTGGCATGAGCAGGCATATCATCAGCACCTTCGAGTACATGGTCGTAGTATGGCTCGTTCTCCTTCACGAGGTGGTTGAGAATCTGTTCCATGTCTGTACGTACATCTGGGTCAGCATTCTCATTGATGCTGAGTGCACATGACGTGTGCTGTACGAACAGGTTCAGTAATCCTACTTTTGGTAGAGGAGTAGGGAGATTATCTAATATTTCACGTGTTATGAGATGACATCCTCTGCGCTTGGCAGAGAGAATGAATTGTTTTTGCTGAATCATGAACTAAAAAAATTTATAATTTTCCCTTCTTTATTCTATTTACAACACAACGAAGGGCTGGTTTGTAATAGCTCAGCTCAATACTATCAATGGTGCGCATGAACTCGTCCATGAGTTCTGGATAGAATCGACACATACGGTATGCAATCTTCATACATAGCGATTGTATTCCAGGAAATTCTTCTATGTCTGCCATGTGTTCGAGACAGAAGTCGAGGAAGTCGGTTCGTAGGTCGTCCTCTGTTAATTTTAGTCGCTCAACGATATTGAGAGATAGACGACGGATGGCAGATTCCTTGGTCTGCATGGCAAGTTCTATGAACTCGTTGAGCATCGGTTGGAGTTGCTCCAGTTCCTTATCGGTAGCCTTGGTCAATGCCCATAGTGCATTGCGAGCTACATGTGCATCACTATTGAACATGAAGCGTTTAGCAAAGGATATGAAAGTATTGCTTTCACGCACTTCGTTGTATATTGCCAATACATCTTCGTCACCTTTTACTTTTGCCAGTTGTGTGTCGGAAAACATAGTCTTTGTGTCGTATTTCAAATTATGGATATTTCTTTTTGTAGTTGTTCGAGGAACATGGCTCCATGTCCTCCATCCATCTGTACATGGTGGAACTGAAATGATATTGGAAGTGTGGTTTTGAACCATCCCTTGCGGTATTTGCCCCACATCACCATTGGATTACAGAACTTATCCGTATATTGATTCACTATACTATCAAGCTCTGTCTGTATCATGGCTGAAGTGCCGATAACCATTGCGTCCTCGAGGAATGAACTCTGACATTCTGCGATTGTCTTGGCAGTAAGTTCCATGTAGTCACGACAGAATTGAGTGAGATCGTCAGAGTAGGGTATATCGCATGAGTTGAGTCCACCTTTGTTGTTGATGACAATCACGTTTATGGCTAAGCGGTCGTACCTGTATAGCTTTCCTTGTTCAGGAAGAAGATAGAATTCGTCCATCTTGCTTGCAGCCTTACCTATGCACCAACAAAGCATGGCATTGAACTTGATACCCCTTTTGTGGCTTTGTTTCAATACCATGCTTACGTCGAATGTCTTGGTTAGAGTAACCATAGGCATTGGTGATGTCATCCATAGGTTGAATGCCTGTGCACGTACTGTATCTTGTGGATTTACTTCGGTCTTCATGTGTCTTACTTCCTTGAAGGAATAGTGAATACAGGTGTCTCCTGATGATTACCACAGTCGTGGTGATCGCATGATTCCATGGAATCATTCAACTGTCCATCAACGTATGCCTTAAGGACGTCATCCACCTTGCCATGACAACCACGGATAACTGTTATTCCATGTTCGTTAAGCTTATTGTAAGCTCCCATACCCATGTTGCCTGCAAGCATGAGCGTAATACCCATCTCCTGCATGACTGAAGCGATGTTTGACTTACATCCACATCCCTCAGGCGAATCGAGACGTTCTGACTTTTCAACATTTTTCTGTTCGTCAAGCGTGACGATTGTGTAGTAGGCACAATGACCGAAATGGTCATCCACCATTCCTTCTCTTGTTGGTATTGCTAAAATCATGATGTCTATTTTTTTCTTGCAAAGTTAGTGAATTTTTGTTTAATCTGTCACCACTTCGATAATAATGCTTATATTTGCAGGCAGATAATGCGGTTTGTTTCGTTCAAGAAAACTGCGAACAGAGTTAAATACATTTTTCACTTTTAACTTTTCACTATTCACTTAAAATATGAATATCAAGGTAATCGTAGATGACATCACCACACTCAAGGTGGATGCAATCGTAAATGCTGCTAACCACTCCTTACTGGGAGGTGGAGGCGTAGATGGCGCCATACATCGTGCAGCAGGAATAGAACTGCTTAAGGAATGTGCAACCCTCGGCGGTTGTGAGACTGGACAAAGTAAGATAACAGGAGCGTATAACCTTCCTTGCAAGTATGTCATTCATACAGTTGGACCTATCTATTATGGCAAGGGTGACGAACCAGCATTACTGGCTTCATGCTATAAGACAGCACTTGCCATAGCCAGGGAAAAGGGCATCAAGAGCATTGCCTTCCCTTGCATCAGCACAGGAGTGTATGGCTATCCAAAGGCAGAAGCTGCACAGATAGCAGTCCGGACCATACAGGATAGCGACTATGATGGCGAAGTCATCATCTGCTGTTTTGACGAATATTCCAAGAAATATTACGATAAAATAGTGTAAGGACAGACAGACGGTCCCAAATGACATTTCATATTTTTCATTCTGTAACAACCTCGACGTCGCCATATCCCATGCGTTCGCCTTCTGCAAGACGGTCAGCTTCGAAACGAAGGATGCGTGCCTTAACAGGTTTGTCCAGACGTATGGTCTGCCATATAGGGTTGTTAACGATGTTGGAGAATTCGCCTGATGCCACCTTTTGCCAGTCCTGCCAGTTGGTTGATGCCCAAAGGGTGTAGTGGGTGATAAGACCGTCGCGCGTTCCCTGCGGAGGAAGGTAACGGAAGGCTGTGACTGTCTGGTCTTGGCTGTAGTCAATCATCATCTGTTTTGGACTGCTGAAGAAGATGTGTAGATTTGACGATTTCTTCTCTCCAGAGTCCTGTATGTCTGCTGTCAACTCAGGTGCGTTGTAGATGCTTACGCGCGTGATGAGCGGACAGGCTTTGCTGTCAAGAATGGTGAAGCGCAGACGTGTGGCTGTAACGGTTGGGAAGCAAATGATACGTCGGTGGCCGATGGTCGTGAGTCCGTCACCTTCCTCTACCAAGGCATCCTTCAGAATGTGCCATTTACCGTTATAGTATGCCTCTAATGCAAATTTCTTAACTCGTTGTCCAAGAGTAATATATTCTTCTGCTACAAATCGGTTAAACGTTACTGGTTTCTTGAAGTCAAGCGTCATGATAGCATTCGTCACTCCATCATCTGTAGCCCAATATGTTGATGCCTTTCTGTCAAGTACGTTCTTTGCCTGATAGCGTTTGTCGTTACCTCTTACATTGCTTACGGTTATGCTTGCCTTGCGAGCCAAATCGTGTGCAAACACTTCCTTAATCATCTTGTTGAAGGCTATGCCTCGAAGACTGTCGGTTGGGTGTATGCGTCCGTTTGGAGCGATAGGGAAGTTGAGCAGTAATGTGGAGTTACGTCCTACGGACTTATAGTATGTGTCCATAAGTTTTGAGAGGCTCTTCACGTGTTCGTCCTCTGTTGTGTGGTAGAACCATCCCGGACGGATACTTGTGTTTGTCTCACCTGGTACCCATGAGTCGCCGTTTTCCAATCCATGTCGCAGCATCCATCCAGGTACATCGCCATCATGATTCAGAAGGCTCCAGTTTGTCTCGCCTACGTTTCCAGCTTCGTTGCCTACCCAGCGCAGGTCGCCACGGTCACCGCCGTCATTCCATATTACCGCATCAGGTTGGAGTTCACGTATCATGCTGAATGTCTTTGACCATTGGTAATATGTCTTACCGTCAATCCTGCGTGTCTCGTTTGCTCCGCCATACCAGCCGTCACCACCGTTAGCACCATCAAACCATACCTCGAATATATCGCCGTATTCAGTAAGAAGCTCCTTTAACTGATTACGGAAATAGTCAACGTATGCTTGCTTGCCATATTCCGGGTGGTTTCTGTCCCAAGGTGACAGATAGACTGCGAATTTCATTCCTTCCTTATGACAGGCATCAGCCAATTCCATGACCACATCGCCCTTGCCATTCTTCCATGGCGTGTTCTTGACAGAATACTCCGTGTACTTTGATGGCCACATACAGAAACCGCAATGGTGCTTTGCTGTGAATATTATTCCCTTCATGCCTGCTTGTTTGCAGACCTTGACCCATTGCTTACAGTCGAGGTTGGAAGGGTTGAACAGTTCAAGTTTTTCGTTGCCAAATCCCCATTCCTCATCTGTATAGGTGTTCATGGAATAATGGATAAAAGCATACATTTCCATGTCCTGCCATTTCAGTTGGTTCACAGTTGGAACGGGTCCGCAAGGCGATGGTACGCTTGTTTTCTGAGCTGTTGCATGCGATGCGAACAACAGCGATGTTGCTAAAAGTAGATTTCTCATGTTTTTTGAATAGGTTTTAAGTATCTATATTTCTATTACTTCTATTTCCGTTTTTTAGGTTCAGGCAGAGCTTTGCATGTTTCACGAACAAGTGTTGAAAGGTAGTCGCGGTCGTCGATGTCCTCGATGTAGAAATAGTCTTTTGCACCCTCGTATGGCGGCAGGCATTCTTCTTTGCGAAGCATGGCTCTTCCTTCCTCTGTTGGTTTAATGAATAGACGGTTATCGCATATCAGCCCGAAAATCTTGCCATTGCAATAGATGCCGTAATCACCGAACATCTTCTTTGCCTCTATGTTGCCGGCATCACTACATTGATCAACGATGTATTGTACCAAATCTGCATTACTTGCCATAATTGATGTATGATTTGTCGTTTTACAAATGAATTTCTTAGGTTAGTCAAGCGTTTTTTCACATCTTTCAAAAAAGAAGATTTATTCGCTTGGTGCAAATATACGAAAAAAAACGGATTTGAAAGTAAACCTACTATTATTAAACGCTATTTTTTGTCTTAAAACTATTATAAGATAGGAACGTATGATGAATGATGTTACAGCTTTATGCCGTACTTTATGATTCCTTCATTCAGCATTCCTTGTGGCATATATCTCTTTAAGGTGTCGATGATGGTATTGAGCATACGTTGGCGTATATAGTCATCCTTGATGTAGAGTGATACACGACGTTGTGACAGATAGTCACCATCAATTTTGCGTACGTTTTCACGTTGTTTGTCCGTGAGGAATGGTAGGTGCATTTCAGGAATGATGGTAAAGCCTCCGTTTTCATCAACTATGCGGATGAGTGTCTCAATGCTGCCTGCCTCGTATATGTGATGTCCTTTACTACGAGCCTTACAGAATGAAAAAGCACTATCGCGCAGACATTGTGCCTCTTTCATTATCCACATGTTCTCATGTTCGAGGTTTTCTGGCTTGAACACAGGAAGCTTACGCCAGCAGCTTTCGGCAAGATAAACGTAGAACTTCTCTGTGTAGAGAGGTATCTCCAGTATTCCGTCCCTTACATTGTCGCTTATGGCTATTCCTGCATCTATCTCACCACGTAGCAGGGCGTCAAGCATAAAGTTTGCCTTCAGCTCCTGTATGGTAAGATTTACGGAAGGGTAGTCCTCACGATATTGCTTGATGAACTTAGGTAGAATGTAGGGTGCAATGGTCGGACCTACGGATATGACCATCGAACCGCCAAGTCTGTCTTTATCCTCTGCTACTATCTCGTTTATGCGGTTGGTCTCCATCAGAGCCTTCTCAGCTTGAAGTATAATCTTTTTACCAGCTGTGGTGGGAGTGACGGATTTGCTGGAACGCTCAAATATCTTGACGTCAAGTTCTTCTTCAAGCTTAACGAGCATTGCACTCAGCGTTGGTTGTGATATGTCACACGATTCAGCCGCTCTCGCAAAATTGCGAAAGCGGTTGATGGCAACAATGTATCTAAGTTGTTGTAGATTCATTAGAGTGTGAGTTTTTGAGTTTGATCGATAATGTTTTTAAGGTCATTCAAACTCATAGCTCCGCTTTGTCTCCAAAGAACCTGACCATTACGGAACAACATGAGTGTTGGTACTGACTGTATTCTGTATGCGGCAGATACATCTTCGTTCTTATCCACATCAATCTTGATGATTCGGATTGCATCGCCCAAATCACTCTTGAGTTGTTCGAGAACTGGGTGCATATGTTTGCAAGGACCGCACCATGTAGCATAGAAGTCAACGAGTGTCAACTGGTTGCTGTTAATAATTTCATTGAACTTTTCCATATCACAATTTTTTTTAGTTTTGTCTGTTAGTTCTTGAATTCAATGGCTCAAATCCGCAAGAACTTAAAAACTTACAAACTTAAAAACTTACAAACTTAAAAACTTACAAACTTAAAAACTCACAAACTTAAAAACTCACAAACTACTTTACTTTTAGTTTACTAATCATTTGTGTCATGTTGCCCATAGGACAGAATACGCACCATGTACGTGGACGATAGATGACTGTAAGTATGACGCCTACTATCAATGATGTAAGCATGATGCCATAGAGTCCAAAGGCGAACTGCGCTTTCCAAGGTTCTATCTCCATGGGATATGCCCAATGCCAAGGTACATCGAACGTCCATAACAGATGGATTGTCTCATGTAGAGTCTCCAATCCTTTTGCCACCTGAACGGTTAGCCATATCATCTGAATGAAGAAGAACATGAAGAAAATGAGAAATCCATTTCTAAACCATTTGCTTGATAGCCATCGTGGTGCAACCTTCTTGCTTGACCATCCCAATGTGTTGCCAATCTGTAGGAACAGTTGACCGCGTCCGCAATAGTTGTTGCAGTAGCCCTTGCCACCTCCGAAGATAGCCATCAACAAAGGAATCATGAAACAGATGACACCGAGCCACGCAAATACGATGTTGAAGAAACCAAGCGTGAAATATGTTGCAGAGACAATCCATAGATAGTCGCTCCACTTTTTCTTTTTTTCTTTTGCCATAATGAGTTATCTCAATACCTTATGAATTACTCCGGCAGGGCAGTTGTTTTCGCAAATGCCGCAACCAATACATAGATTCTCGTCCACCACCGCATAGCAACCCTTGTATATGCTTATAGCATCCTTAGGGCATACCTTGACACATACTCCACATGCTACGCAGCGGTCTTTTTCGTTTTCTGCTTTATATTTAGTCATAGTTTATGCCTCCTGTATCAATAGTTCCTCAAGAAATTCTGATGCATCGGCAACGCAGAGTGGGCACTCACGTAGAACCTTACCTGTGCCTGCACCTTTGAGCAGTTTGCATTGTGTGGCGCCATTGCGCTCTTGGAACTTGTCCATTATCTGACGCATACCCTTTACTGACTTAGACTTATCCTTTGTGGCAAGACCAAGTATGATGCCAGCACCGACTATTGCTCCACACGTACCTTCCATGTTGCCCATTCCTGCTGCGAAGCTGTTGCCAACGTGCTTTATCGTATCCACATCCATGCCTGTATAGTCACAGTATGCGCAGAGTACAGCTTGTGTGCAATTATGTGTACCGCAGCGTTTCATTTCTGCTGCCAATTGTTTTCTACTTTCCATAACTTTAATGTTTACGCTGCAAAGATATGAATTATATTATATTCTGACGAAAGATTATGATAATGTAATTATAGATATTATCTATTTAAGTAGGTGTGCAAAATTATTTTTACAATCCTTGCACCGCCTACTGCGCATCTTCAACGCCTAAAAACAATCGAGTAGGAGTCACTACACTCATTTATTTTAGGCGCTGAACATACATCATTAATCAATACAATCATTATAAAAATAATTTCGACCTGTATGGTTGTAGTTTTGCACAAAGGTGCATATTAAAAAAACAGTCAAGAAACAGTACAAAAACAAGAAAAAACATGTTTTTTTTGATTTTCTTTTGTTTTTACCATGTTTTTTTAACTGGCCGCACTGCGGCAAAAAACAACATACAGTTTCAACCGTACAGGTCGAATAATTTTGCACACCTACTTATGTGTTTTTATTTAGCGGTAAATAATATTGCAGAAGCACGAAACAAATCGTAATTTCATAGAGAACAAACAGACATATATGTTTGTTAATAATCGTTAAAAATCGCATTCTACGATGTATAGTCAGGGTCACAAGTTGAGTTTTTATTTTATATATTTGCAAGCGTTAAAAAGAAAAATGCCTGCACGGTTGTAGTTGAAATGACAAAGGCTATAGCAGGCGATAACCATAAATTTCAACACATATAAAAGTATTCAATTAAGTATTAAATGACAGAAAAAAGAGGATGGCTTGTGGCGACTTTCGCCATAGCCAATGTGTTCTGTGTGTCTGCATCAGAGCCATTACGGATGAACCTGCAACAGCTGTTTGCCACAGCAGAGGCTAACAATGCAAGTGTACAGTCGTATAAGGCAGCGATACAACAGACAGAAGAGGGTATTGATGCAGCACATTCTGCGATGCTGCCTGACGTTGAGGCTTCGGCATCTGTTAGCTACCTTGGAAATGTGAGGATATGGAATCGCCGTTTCAAGGAAGGAATGACGGCTGTGACTCCACACTTTGGAAATAACATGGTATTGACAGCAAGACAGACTGTGTATAGCGGAGGAGCCATAACAAGCAGTATAGCCTTGGCACGTCTCGAACATGAGATGACAAAGGTGGAAGCGGAGGAGAACCGTCAACGGGTACGCTTTCTGTTGACAGGTCATTACTTGCAACTGCACAACCTGCGTAACCAGCTGGAGGTCTTTGACCAGAACATCACACTTACGGAGACTCTTATCCAGCACACAAGACAACGTATGGAGCAGGGCATAGCTCTTGAGAATGACGTGACACGTTATGAACTTCAACTGGAGAATCTTCGTCTTGGAAAGACAAGGGTGGAGGATGCGAGGCGTATCATAAGCCACCAGCTTACCACAATGCTGGGTATGGATAGCACCATAACCATTCTTCCTGATGATAACTTCTCTACGGCTTTGTGTCCTATTGACGGGGAAAGTGCATGGCAACAGCTGGCGACAGCTAATAATACAGGATTGCAGAAGGTGGCTATAGGTACACGTATGGCGCAGCAGAAGGTACGTCTTGAAAAGTCTGAACGTCTGCCGAAGGTTGCCATTGTTGCCGAAGACCATTTGGACGGTCCTGTAACGTTTGAAATTCCTACGTTGGACAAGAACATCAACTATTGGTATGTGGGTGTGGGCGTGAGGTATAATTTCTCATCATTATGGAAGAACAACAAGAAGGTACGACAAGCTCGCACATCTGTATTACACAGTCAGTTGCAACAACGTGAAGCGGCTGAAGGTGTGGACAATGCCATTCAGGGTGCATATACCAATTACCTTACTTCGTTCACAGAGCTCAAGGCGCAGCAGAAGAGCGTGGAACTGGCAACACAGAACTATCGCATCATTCAGAACCGCTATACCGAGGGACTTGCACTTATTACAGACATGGTGGATGCCGCCAACGTGAAGCTTGATGCAGAGCTTGCACTTGTGAATGCACGAATAAACGTGATATACAACTACTACCAACTTAAATATATTAGCAATACACTATAATAATGGAAAAGAAACTTATATATCGCTGGACATATAACCTGATTGTACTTGCACTCCTTCTTATAGGTGCAACTGTGGTAATCATTAATTTCGCCCACTTCGGTAATGTAGAATGGACAGATAATGCCCACGTACGACAACATATAACGCCAGTCAACACACGTGTTGGTGGCTTCATCAAGGAGATTCGCTTTGATGAGTTTCAACAAGTACATAAGGGTGACACACTTGTGATAATCGATGATGCAGAGTTCCGTCTTGCACTTGCTCAGGCAGAGGCAAGCCTTGTAAATGCAGAGGCTGGCAACCGTGCCACTACGACAGGTATGGCTACAACACAGAGCAATATAGGTGTGACAGATGCCACAATCGATGAATTGCATGCACAGATGGAGAATGCACAAAGAGAGAATGCACGTTTCCAAAAACTGCTTGCAGACAAGAGTGTCACACAGCAACAGGCAGACAACATACATACGGCATATCTTACCATTCGCGCCAGATATGAGGCTGCCAACTGCCAACGACATTCAATGACACTTGTACGTAATGAGCAGGGACATCATCTTGAGCAGAGCGAAGCTGGTATTGAGGTAGCACGTGCGCAGCTTGACCTTGCACGTCTTAATCTTTCATATACCGTTATTGTGGCTACTGCAGACGGAGTGCTTGGACGAAAGAACATACATGAGGGACAACTTGTGCAGCCAGGACAGACGATGGTGGACATCGTTGATGGCAAAGACATGTGGATAGTTGCAAACTATCGTGAAACTCAGATGCCGAATATCGCTGTAGGTGCAAAGGTTCGTATTAAGGCTGACGCCGTGCCTGATGTGGAATATACAGGTGTGGTAGAGCGTATTTCTGATGCAACTGGTAGTGCTTACAGTCTTATACCGCAGGATAATGCCACAGGTAACTTTGTGAAGGTGGAACAGCGTGTGCCTGTACGCATTAGTCTTGACAACAACAGAAAGGAGGACCTTGCAAAGTTACGTGCAGGTCTGAATGTGGAATGTGAAATAGAATATTAGATATGAGCAGTCATCCAACACCCCCTCCTTTTGCCATGCCAATGTTTCGTTCATGCGTACCTGCATGGCTACGTCCTTGGATATATGTGATACAGGCGTTTTGTTTCCAGTTGGCTGGTTGTGTCTATCTCGGAGCTCTTAATGAGATGATTGGTGGACGTGCCATTATGCGTGAGGATGTCACTATGTGCTTGTATAGTAACCTTGCAGGAATGGCTATATACTTTCCTCTGTTATTCAGAATGAAGTTCCGTTTTTCTAACCGCTCGCTGCTTATCACTTCGGCTCTTGTGCTGGCTGCATGCAACTGGCTGTTCACCATGACCACATTCTTGCCTCTCATGTGGGTTCTATGCTTCGTGGCAGGCATGGCAAAGATACAGGGTACATTCGAGAATATGTCGAACATACAACTTTGGATGACACCTACGCGTGACATGGGAGTGTTCTTTCCATGCCTTCATATCATACTGCTTACAAGTATTGAGTTGCAGGCTTGGTATAGCGCATTCTTTGGCCACACGCTCCATTGGTACGCATCCTATTACTTCGTGATAGGGCTGATGATGTTGGTCGTAACCATACAGTTGTTTCTTACGCGTCCATGGTGTCCTGTTCCACAACGTATGCCGCTTCATGGTATCGACTGGCTTGGAGCGGCTTTATGGTGTCTGCTTGGACTACAGATAGCATATATCTTCAACTATGGCGACTGGCTTGACTGGTGGCATTCGTCAACAATACGCATACTTACAGGTACGTCATTCATAACGCTTGCCGGATGTCTGCACAGGATGTGGACTAAGCAACAGCCGTTCTATGAACCTCGCATGTGGACTTATCGCCATCTTGTACCGATACTGCTTATCATCGTTATTGTCGAAGGACTACTTGCGTCCGAGCGTGTGCTTGAGGAGGTGTTCTTTGAGGAGGTGATGGGCTATGAAACGGTAACGTCGTATTCCCTTACACTATGGTCATTGCCTGGTATCTACCTTGGTTGTCTTGTATCGTGGCTGTGGCTTGTAAAATGGAAGTTTAATGTCTATAAACTCATAGCCTGTGGATTACTTGGCATCACACTATATGCCTCTGGATTCTACTTCCTCGTGGCAGTTCATATCAATATTGAGGTGTTGAGACTTCCGATTGCCTGTCGTGGTTTCGGCTATGCTGTACTCAGCATTTCACTTATGTGGTGTTTGCATGAGATTATGACGTTTGAACATTTTTTCCAATCGCTATCCGTGTTTAACTTCATGCACATGTTCATAGGTGGTGTGATTGGCTGTGCTCTCTATGCATGGGGGGTACGTTATTACATGGCTGACAACATGGTTCGCTATACCGCTTATATTGACATGCCGTCATTCACATCTTCGCCATTTGATGTGGGTGAATGGATGGAAGGTTTTGTACGTTCCATGATGGCTGTCACCATAAAGCAGTTATATGGATGGGTTCTGTACCTGAGTGGGGGGCTGACTCTCGGATTCCTGTTGTGGGATATCCCGATGATACGTCGTCATGCACGCCGTTTCCCTACATGGACTATGGTGTGGATGGATTCACAGTTACGTAGGAGAAGAAGGAAATTATAAATTATAATTTAGCAGAAACGGTAATTCCCAGTCTTCAAAGAAAGTGCTGAATTTTCGTTTTTTTCATAGTATTAACCTTATAAAACAAAAGAATTATGTCAAAGACAGCAGATGTTCTTATTGAGAAGAACCGTAACCTAATTAATGGTTTACGTAAACATCTAAGTGAAGGTGGTCAAGGTATTACAAACCAAGACATCATTGCCATGGAACAGGTCGTTGATTCCTTGAGTGTAATTAGTAAGGAATGTGATGAACTACGTGAGCAACTTGCCCCTAAAATCAAACATACAAATGAGTTAATGGCAAAAGTAAAGACTACCTATGCCAATACAAAGTGCGTCATTCGTAACTCTTACCCACAGGAAAAGTGGGCGGAATACGGATTGGCTGACAAACGATAGACAATCTTGCTTGAAACATTAACTAAGTTTCAGATTTATTTTATCTCCACTGGAGTGAAATGTGAAAATGTATTTACGCCATTCACTAATTACTTTCAAGGCAATCTAATAATATAAAGCCGTTCGGACGCATTGTGTTCCGAACGGCTTTGTTATTCAATTATCGTTCTTCAAATGTGTTGAGCGAATGAGCTGCCAATTGTACGTTAAGGAACTTCTTGCCCATAGGTACGCTGATGTTATGAGGCGTGTTGGTGAAGTTGGAAGCTGTGACTATATGTTTGCCGCCCTTTGTCTGAAACAGAACCACGTATATGTCGTTGCTACGATTTCGTTCACCTTTGCCCATCTTGTTGTAGCCAAGCAGACGTGTACCCTCGGATATGAAGTGAGAGAAATGCATGAACGCATAGTACTCCTGTGTGAGACGATGTTTGTTGGTCTTTGAATTAACCTGTATGAGGGCGTTTTGTGTCCAGCCCCAACGGCTTATTCCATTGTCCTGAAGACAGAAGTTCCAGTTGTAGTATTCCGTTACTCCGTTACCGAGATTGTCAGAAAGGAGGAAGAATGTGTGTTCTGCTGCATTCCAGTCCATTGAGCCGTTACCACATTCACTCTCTGAACATATTAGCTTCAGATTAGGATAGCGTTGACGCATGAAGCTGAGGTTTTCGCGAGCCTCCCATTGGAAACCGAGTCCTATGACATCATCTTTCAGATTGTCAACAATCTTTTCTACATAATCCCTGCGATTGGTGTTGAATGTACCAAGATAGAGCTTCACCTCTGGATGTTTTGCCTTCAGGGTCGGAGCAAGATAATCGTGGTTGAAACGTATCGTTCCGTTTGCCGTCCATGCGCATCCGGGATATGGAGTGTAGGAATAGGCTTCGTTCTGATACATTACCATGTCAATAGGTGCTCCCTCTGAGGCATAAAGGTCAATGAACTTACAGAACATGTTGGCATAAGCCTTGAGGTAACGCTCGTCCTGAATGAAATAGTCCTGCGTGGCAAGACGACGTGGATATACACCTATACGTTCGCCAAGGAGCTTCATCTCATCTGGGTCAACGTTTCCTCCACCAAAGAGAAGATAGTCTTTTTCCTTTGGCTGACGATTGAAACGGCTGCTCAGTACAGGATAGTCGTTGTTTATCTTCATCCATGCAGGAGGGCTCCATGGCGATACCCATAAGCGGAGGTTAGGCTGGTATTTCTGGGCATGGTGAATCATAGGTATGATGACTTGCTTGTCCTTCTCGATGTTGAAATGTCGCAAATCGAAGTCTCCAGCCACCGTGTCGCATGAGTACCAACCGTTGGCATAGTCATTGGCATTCATCGACACACGTCCACGTGTAAGACGAAGATCACCGTCAGGTGCAAACATGCGGCGGTAGATGTCGTCCTGCGCCTCTGGTGTCAGTCGTTGAAGAGCAAGGAAGTCCAACTCGTTGAATGTGGTGCCAAACGCCTCGAAAGTGGTGCCTTGATCCTTAACTTCGTTTATTGGTTGTTTATACTTTGCCTTGGAAGCCAGTTGGGTCTTAGTCACTTGCCAGTTACTATCCTTTGTGGTCTTGTACCAGTTCACGGTCTGTGCTGTTGCCATGCTGGCAACCGAAAGCAGAAGAATGGATGTCAGAATCTTTTTCATGATTAGAATCTATCTTTTTATGACTTGTTAACAGAGTTGATGTAGTCAAGAATCTGTTCGGCATGAATCTTCGTCTTGATTTCCTTCGGCGTGAAAATCTTCTCGATGATGCCGTCTTCGTTCACGAGGTAGGTGGTACGTAGCGTGCCTATTGTCTTGCGTCCGCAGGCAACCTTCTCTCCCCAGCATCCGAGGGATTGGAGAAGGGTAGTGTCGGTATCGGCAATAAGTGGAAATTCCAGTCCTTGAGTATCAGCAAACTTCTTCTGTGATGCTTGCTTGTCCTTGCTCACACCAATGATGGAATAGCCTGATGCCTCCAATTCCTTCTTATGTGCCTGCAGCGAGCAAGCCTCTGCCGTACATCCACTCGTATTAGCCTTTGGATAGCTGTACAACACCAACTTACGACCTCTATAATCCGAACTCTTTATCTCACGACCATCTTGGTCAATACCCAGAACGTCTGGTATCTTATCTCCTATGTTCATAAATGTGTTTGATTTTAGCTGTTTATATCTTTCTTATACTTTTTGATTTGTACACCATTCTTATCATGCCAATCTATCCATCCGTTAGAAGAATATCCACAACAAACAGTGGAATATGTTATAATTTATCTGATAATAGGAACTTTCTTAGGTTCAAGTGAGTGATTCCGTTGTCGTCACGTTGTGTAAGGAGTGGCGTCATTGAAATCACATACTTTGGATAGTTGTCTTTTATTGCATGAAGATTGTCAAACTCGCGTTCATGAGTTTTTTCATCCATTATTATGTAGGAAGCCTGTATATATACACGTTTGTCTCCCTTGCTTGCTACGAAATCAATCTCTGCTGCCTGCAACTGACCTACTGTTACCGTATATCCAAGTTGTATGAGGTGTTGGTATATGATATTCTCAATAACCTTTTCGATGTCTCCTTCACGATTTCCTCCTACTATGGCATTGCGTATTCCAATGTCTTCAAAGTAGTATTTGTCATTTGTCTCAAACAGTTTCTTACCGTGAATGTCATATCTATTGACCTTGCGAATTATGAATGCTTCTGTAAGGAACTTGATATATTCAATTACTGTTGTGGATGTGATATTCTCTCCTTGCGACTTCATGTATTTGGCAATATTGTTTGCAGAAATAATCTTTCCAACATTGTCAGCAATGAAAGTCACGAGGTTTTCAAGGAACGTTACATTTCGTATCTTATTGCGCATGATAACATCTTTCAACAATACAGTATGATAGACATCCCTTTGGTATTCACGTGCATCATCTTCGTCCAATCCTATCTTTGTAAGACCTGGGAGACCTCCATATTGAATGTACTTTGCCAAAGACTCGTCGCTATCTGTAAGACTATGGAAGTATAGGAACTCCTTGTAACTTAACGACTGTACATGAATCTCCTTGTATCGTCCACCTATTATCGTGCTTAGTTCATTACTAAGCATCTTTGCATTTGAACCTGTAATGATTACCTCTGCATCTGGTTCTGTACGGTAACTTCTTACTGTTCGCTCAAACTCACTTATGTCTTGAATCTCATCTACGAGAATGTAGTTTATCTTACCTTTCTCATAGTGCTGTTCAATATAATCATTAAGGTCTTGATATGTACGGATATGGTCAAACTCACGTTTCTCCTTATCTATATATATAATGTTATTGTTGGCTTCTTTCTCCTTCTTGTCACGAATCATCTTTAATAGATAGCTCTTGCCCACACGCCTTTGTCCAGTAAGAACTATAATATAGTCTTTACCAAGGCTTTTCTCTATTAAATCAATGTATTCTTGTCTTATAAACATAACTTTTATCTATTATAATGGAAATTTTCGGTAAAGATAAACAATTTATCCATTATAATGGATAAAACTTAGAAAAATCTTGTTTTTATCTATTATAATGGATAAAAATAATGGCAATAATAAGTATAATGTGCTCTAAATGTCTTCCACCTCCGTAAATCTTGGGAATATGCGTCCGTCACGCTCAATGTTCTCGAAGAACATCTTCTCGGGACGTACCCAATAATGATGGTCGCCATAGAGAGCTTGATAGATGACCATGCGCTCTGTTGTCTCCGAGTCGAATGCTGTGCGGATGTAGCGATACTTGCCTCCCTTGAAGTGCTGGAAATAACGTGTCCTGTCTTCACGCAAAGGATAACTGGAGAGCATTTCCACTATCCGTGGCACGTACCATGTGCGTACTTCGTCTGCCGTAGGAGTGTGTGCTCCAGGAAAATGTGAGGAATGACTGTAATGTTTAAGGAACAATGGCTCATAATGTGCCAACGTGTCTTGCTCACCAAATAATCCCCAGATGCGTTCCTTGTAATAAGGATTGCAATATTTGAATTGCTCCGCCTCCAGTTCTGCAAATTCACGTATCAAGGCCTCGTCAATGATGAAATGTTGATTGCCATCCTTGCGTGGCGACTTGTAGTCATGTTCTCCGATACGTTGGCGTAGAAACTCCGTCATCTGAAAGTGTGGGTTGCCAAGCAAGGCAGGTACTCCGATGATAGGTGCAAGCATCTGCGCATAGAATGCTCCGCAACTGTTGCCCACGAGCAGGTCGGGCTTTTCCTTGTCGCAAATATCCCTTATCAGTTCCAATGCCATACGTGGATGCGTAGGAAGGTCAGGCGTAAGCACCTGTGCCTTGTTACTCAGTTCTTCTTTCAATGTCTGCGCAAGGACACATTGTCCGCTGGCAAAGAAACCATGAAGAAACAATATCTTTTTCATACCCATTCAAAGTTTTCTTTTCCAGCACCAATCTCAAAGTGACACTTTGCAATGCCTAAGTCCATCTGTGTGTAGCCAACCATTGAGAACCCTCTCCTTGCACGTACTTGATGACGACCATCCTTGACACCCATGTACTCAAATGAGAACTTCTGCTGATTGATGGCAGTAGGAGCGAATAGGGCACATTCAACACCTTCCTTGAACCACGAAGGAGTTTCCTCGCTAATGTTGCTCACTTGTTTTGCGTTCTTAATCTTATGACTGACACCTTGTGTCTCACCATATCCAAGTGAAATCATACATGCAATTGTCTCTCCTTCTCCCACAACGTATGCACCATTCACCTTACGGTAAGAAAGACCTACCCAGCATGTGTTAAGTCCCAGCTGTTGAGCCAGCAACACGAGTTGCTCTCCATAGTAGCCAACACGTTCATCAAGACTCTCGTCTTTCTTGCCTACCATCACGAAATAGTTTTCCACACCAGAAAACGAACCGTAGGCAAGCAATCCTGTAAAAGCCTTTGTCTCGTTCGTTACAAGTTGAATATGAAGGTTGCCAAGTCGGTTACATTCCTCCATCTTATCTCTGAGCGTCTCTACCACATCCTGTGGCAAGGGCTTGTGTATATACTTTCTTACGCTATGTCGTTGCTTTATTGCTTCAAGTAATGTCATGTGAGTTATTGAGTTTTTAAGTTTTTATGTTTTTAAGTTTGTAAGTTTTTAAGTTTGTGAGTTTTTTAGTTCTCGCAGATGTGGGTTAGTGAGTTTTGTGTTTAATTTCAAAACTTACTACCATGCGCAAAGATACACATTTTTAGTGAGGAACAAAAAGCAAACTAATAAAATCTTTCAATGCCAATTTGTAAATGAGAAACATTATTATTTCTACAGAGTTATGAAGTATGATAACGATGTAATTGTAAAACAAACGAGCAGATTTGCAAGAGTTTTGCAATCTGCTCGTTTATTTATGAAATTAAAACGTAAAATGAGAAGGCTATTGACGATATGTTTTCGTAAAAGTGTGGTATTGTTTCGTATGTATTATGTTGATAAAGCGCTTCATCAGTATTTATACTGGTGAAGCGCATTTTTAATTAAAACATTTACTTGTTCTTACGCCCCTTGGGTATCTTCTCCCTTAGGACAAGCAGAAGAAATGATTGAATATCTTTTCTGAATGCTTAGGGCGCAGTGCTCGACTGGTAAGAGGCAACGAAGGAAGCCGAATCAGCAGACGTTAAGCACAAGGGAGGACAAGGTCGGGTGGGGCTGCTCTTCTTAGCAGCATGCACTTGCGCCGAGTGCTCCAGCGATTGTTCGGAGTAACATACTTTAATCACATCAATTCTGACAAGTGTCGGCTAAATCTTTGCTACAATTCTGTTATTTCTTCGTTCTTTCTCTGCTAATCCTCCGCTATTTCTCTGCTATTTCTCTGCTAAATAGCGGAGTCATAGCGGACTCATAGCGAAGGCATAGCGGAGTCATAGCGGAGGGAGAGGGTAGTTTTGACGTTGATTTTGCCTTAGTTGTGCAATGTCAATTCTTATTCCTGTTTTGACCTTTCGGCATGGTTGGCATACTTATATATTTATCTTCTAAAATACGATAAGTCCCGAATACATGAATACGCATGAATTTGTCCTTTTAAAACGCCCAGAAATCACCTTTTTTTTGTACGCGTAGAAAAATTTTTTCCTCGCGTGAAATATCAAATTTTATCTCGACAAAAAAATATTTTTGTCGGGACAAAATTTTGAATTACTCGTTTTTCATCAATTTTTATGCCCTCATTTTTACGATAAGGTATCGGAATTGTTATGATGAATAATCGTACAAAAGGAACAAAGGTATGGTGTATAATTTATGTTTTATGGCGAGACATCTGTTTTCATTTAGATATACATCTGCTGACTGTAGGATATATATCTGCCGAGCGTAGGATATATATCCTTTTGGATTCAGATATATATATGTTGACAACAAGATGTGTGTCGTAGAATTCAAAAAAAACGCTTATGAAATATTAGTATTATGATTAAGAAAAATGAACATAAAATTAGTTTCTACTTGTGTTGGTATGTTTGATTTGTGATAGGATAACAAATGACGTATCATACAGATACGTCATTTTGTTGTATTGATAATAAATGTAAAATAAAACATTATGCAGCCATAACAAATGTTCCTTTTTTATTAGAAGATTGATACTGAATTTCAGATTCTGCAGCACTCCAATAATCTTCGTTATCTTTCCAATTAGGTATAAATTTGTCAAGCAAAGCTCTTTTCAATCTTTGTCTGCATGCTGGTTCTTCTATGAACTGACATAAATCGTCAGATATTTTTGCACCATAGAAAGATTCACGTAGCGCCCCAAGAGAATACTCTTTCCTTTCAGTGTAATTTTCTGACTTCATCAATTTCCAAAAAGGTTCATTATTGAGATGAAAAAATGGCGTTGCAAAAACTGGATTAAATACACTTGACTTGCCAACATACCTTTTCCATGTACTTTCAAACGCTTTTACCATTGTGTCATTATGAGGAACAAAACCATTTGTTAAATGACCGTTTGCAATCTCTTCCATCACGGCAATGAGCATCATTGCTTTATGTGGAGCAACTTGACCATGGTACTTATTGCAGTTCATGGAAGTAAAACATAATATGTAGTATTGAAGAGAGTTCATACATTATTGAATTATTGATGTTGGATATAGTCGTAGTCTCGTATAAAAATAACCTTGTAACTTCTACTATGTTAGATTACTTCGTACAAGTCGTTATTCATAATTATGATGTAATTGAAATAAATTCAAGAGAGTACTTATTACTTTAATCCATCCAATTCTCAATTCTTAAATCTGGCATTCGCTCAAAATGCTTGACGTTGCCTGTGACAAGTGTCAGGTTATTGTGTATGGCTGTTGCGCCTATGAGTAAATCCATGTCAGTCGTCTTTAAGCCAACACGTTCCAGTTTGTAGCGTAAGTTGCCATACGTCTCCAAACTACTTGTAATGTCATATTGCTCAAATAGTGCTTTTACTACTTCCACATCTTCAAAGTGTTTTTTCTTTTCAGACTTATAGGCACCAAAGTATAATTCTGCGAGTGTAATTTCAGAAATCTTGCACCTTTCAACTCCTACATTACGAATATGTTCTATTATGCTGGGCTTTCCCTTTATCAGGGCAATACAGATGCAAGTGTCCAGCAAATATGTGTTGTGTGTACTCATATTTACCATGTTTCTACTTCACGAGTCATTTCAAAGTCCTGTCTGAGCTCGTCTGCTATTTCCATGGCATCCTTGTTGCCTCCCCAGTCCTTGTGGAACTTGGATAATGCAATGTCAAGCTTTGTGTTGGCTGTGGAATGCTTGGACTCATTGACTATGGGTGAAATGCTCCTGACGAATGCAAGAACCTTTTTCATTGCAGCCTCGCTGTCAAGTAAAGGATTCATCTCACGGAACAACTCTGCACGTAATTCAATCGCTGTCATAATCCTATATTATTTGTTTCTGTGGCAAAACTACAAATAAAAACTGAATAAACAAAATTGTGCAATTCAAAAAAATCAACAGATTTTCATATTGTTTGTTAATTCTTTGAAATTGTCAGACGAAAGTGGTAAATTTGCGACGTTAAGTCAATATATTTATAATTCAAACATAATTGATTTTATGAAAAAGATACTATTTCTTATAATGACTTCATGTGTCCTGTTTATGGGTTGTTCATACACTAATAATTCCGATTGTAAGGAACGAAAAGCTTGTAAGAATAACAAAAATGAAGAAATCATGGCACACACACATCGTGTTATTGATTCGCAAATACAATGTAAGATTCAAGAAGATAGCTTAATGTCTATAATATATGATCAATTTAGCAAAGGCAATGTTGCTATAGAATATTATAACATTTCTGGAAATACAAAAAAATAGTTCCTGCCGGATATGTGAGGATTCCTGATTCTATAGCTTATGAAAAAGTAATCTACAAAAATGGGGATGTATGTTGTGAAGGTCTTGCTGTTTTTTCAGAGTCAATAGAATATGATGGAGTTGAAGTTGGTATTTGGAAATACTGCACACCAGATGAAACAAAATTCGAGAAAGAATATAAATTCTCATTTGGCATTAAAACAGATTCAATTTAATGAATTATATGTTGTTGCAATTTTTATTTGTTATGAATAGTTTAATTGTTTTGTAAAAAATGACACGTAAATTAGATAAAGAATGGTTGGAAGATATTTGTAAAGATATCATTGAATTGTCAAAATCAATTCCTGATTTTGACAGAAATCTTGATCTGAGATTTTGTGTGAACGCATTTGGGGTATCTGATTTTTTCTATGATAACGAAAAGTGTGAATATATACGTGTTATTACTTTTGAATATGATATTAAGAATACGGTGAGTCTTGGGTGTTGTAGAAGGGATGTTGTGCTGAATTTGATGAAAACACTAATAGGGAATGAGGCATACTATCATTACGGTCCTGCTCATTATATGGACAAGTCTGACCCTACACATACAAAACTTATTGATGGGGTTGATCCTTTTGAAATAATTAATAGCAGGATTAAATACTGTAACGAAATTGTTGAGAAGGCTATTGATGATATGTTTTCGTAAAAAGTGTAGTGTTGTTTCGTATGTATTATGTTGATAAAGCGCTTCATCAGTATTAATACTGGCGAAGCGCATTTTTTAAAAGCCCATCCCTGACATCTGTTGGGGCTGGGGCAGTTGTCTGCTTACACCATTGCTTTTGCCCCAAAATGAGTCTAACAACTAGTAATAACAGAGTATAAAAATGCGTCGCTACTTTCCATAAAGTAACGACGCATTTTGGTTTTCATAAGACTACCAAGAAAAAGTTTTTTGATGGTAGTCTAATTTTGTTTTGATGGTAGTTTCAGCAGTAGTGACATGGTAGTCTAATTCAAGTTTCATGGTAGTCTCAGAAAAGCGAAATCAGAAAGACGAGTGGGGGAAAATACACAAAAAAGGTGCTGCACGATGTGTGCAACACCTTCTTTTATTGAGTGTATGTGGAGATTATCCACCGAAGTTATCAAATGAAATCATATCGTCCTCAACACCGAGTGAGTGGAGGAGGTCAAGTACTGTCTTAGCCATCATTGGAGGTCCGCAGAGGTAGTACTCAACGTCTTCTGGACTCTCATGCTGCTTGAGATAAGTGTCACCCATAACAGGTGCAACGAATCCTGGAGTGTACTTGATTCCTGCTTCGTCTGCCTTTGGATCTGGCCGGTCGAGGGCAAGGTGGAAGTGGAAGTTAGAGTACTCCTTCTCAAGTGCGAGGAAGTCGTCAAGGAATGGAATCTCCTCAAGTGCACGTGCTCCGTAGAAGTAGTGCATCTCACGGTCACGGATGTTGAGAGTCTTCAAGCAGTGCATAATCTGAGCGCGGAGAGGAGCCATTCCGGCACCACCACCGACCCAAATCATCTCACGACCTGTACCGTACTTAGGACGGAACTCTCCGTAAGGACCTGACATGATTACCTTGTCGCCTGGCTTGAGAGAGAAGATGTAAGATGATGCGATACCTGGGTTGACATCCATGAAGCCTGGACCCTGATCCTTTGGCTTGAATGGTGGAGTAGCGATACGTACGTTAAGCGTGATGATATCGCCCTCGTCTGGATAGTTGGCCATAGAGTATGCACGGATAGTTGGAGTGTCGTTGACGCACTTGAGTCCGAAGAGTCCGAACTTCTCCCATGCTGGAAGGTAAGTGTCGCCAATGAGGCTCTTGTCGATGTCCTTGTCGTAATCCATCTGGAATGCAGGAATCTTGATCTGTGCGTAAGAACCTGGCTCGAAGTCCATGTGCTCGCCTGGAGGAAGAGCAACCTTGTATTCCTTGATGAATGTAGCAACGTTCTTGTTGCCGATAACTGTACATTCCCATTCCTTTACACCCATTACTGAGTCTGGAACCTTGATTGAGAGGTCGCCCTTAACCTTAGCCTGACAGCCGAGGCGGTAACCTTCCTTAATCTGCTTGCGAGTGAAGTGACCCTTCTCAGAGTCGAGAATCTCGCCACCACCTTCTACAATCTGGCACTTGCACTGTCCGCATGAACCTTTACCACCACATGCTGATGGGAGATATACATCCTGAGCAGCAAGAGTAGAGAGAAGGCTTCCGCCCTGGTCAACTGTAAGCTTGTCCTTGCCGTTGATTGTGATAGTTACCTGTCCGCTTGGAGAAAGGAAATTCTTTGCAACGAGGAGGACGATAACCAAAACAAGCACTATTCCCAAGAACACTGCAATGCTATAAATGATAAATGTTATATCCATTTTTTATGTCCTTTCTTTTAAATTTTGAGACCTGAGAAACACATAAATGCCATTGCCATGAGACCTACTGTGATGAATGTGATACCAAGACCCTGGAGTGGCTTTGGCACGTCAGAGTAAGCCATCTTCTCACGGATTGCAGCGAGACCTACAATAGCAAGTGTCCAACCAATACCTGAACCGAGTGCGTAAGCGAGACAGTCAGATACTGAGCCGATGTACTGTGTGCTTGTTGGCTCCATAGTGATACGCTGCTGCATGAAGAGTGATGCACCCATGATAGCACAGTTTACTGCGATAAGTGGGAGGAAGATACCGAGGGCAGCATAGAGTGATGGAGAGAAACGCTCTACAATCATCTCAACGAGCTGAACGATACCTGCAATCACTGCAATGAAAAGAATGAATGCAAGGAATGTGAGGTCAACGCCTTCAGCGAGTGCGCCTTCAGCGAGTACCTTTGTCTGAAGAAGATAGTCAACTGGCACTGTGATGAGGAGTACGAATGTAACTGCAACACCAAGTCCAAATGATGTCTTTACTGTCTTAGATACTGCGAGGTAAGAGCACATACCCAAGAAGAAAGCGAAAATCATGTTGTCCACGAAGATTGAGCGGACGAATAATTGAATGAAGTGTTCCATAATTTACTTTTCCTTGTTTATTGAGCGGTGTGCCCAGATGAAACATGCAACGAGGATGAGTGCCATGGCTGGCATTGTCATCATACCGTTGTTGAGATATAAACCTCCGTTCTCCATGTAGCAGCAGTCAGGAACAACCTGGAAGCCGAGGATAGTACCGAAGCCCAGAAGCTCACGGAAGAATCCTACTACTACAAGAACGAATGCGTATCCAAGTCCGTTACCTACACCATCGAGGAATGACTCCCAAGGACCGTTCTGCATGGCGAATGCCTCAAGACGTCCCATGAGGATACAGTTTGTGATGATGAGTCCGACATAGACAGAGAGCTGTACTGACACATCGTAAACGTATGCCTTGAGGATGTTGCTCACGATTGTTACGAGAGCGGCAACGACAACGAGCTGTACGATGATACGGATACGGTTTGGAATTGTCTTACGGAGCAATGAAATGATCACGTTAGCAAAAGCAGTGATAACAGTAACGGAGAGACCCATTACGATTGCTGGCTTTAACTGTGATGTTACAGCGAGAGCAGAACAGATACCGAGGACCTGAACAGCTACCGGGTTGTTAAGGTTCAGTGGACTCTTAAAAACCTCGCCATTTTCTTTTGAAAATAAACTCATATTCTTTGTCCTCCTTGTTTATTTGTTAGTATTATCTGATTCGCAGCAAGCACCACACTCTTTCTCTGCCTTGCATGCACCACACTCATCGCATGATGAAGCGCAGTCAGCGCATGAATCAGCACAGCAAGAATCAGCCATCTCGCACTGTCCCTCGCCACAGCATGGCTTAGCGTCGCAAGACTTGCTCTCGCCGCCCTTGAAGGCCTTGATTGCGTCTGCATACTGAGCAATACACTTCTGAAGCATGTTGCGAACACCGTCAGAAGTAAGTGTTGCACCTGTAACTGCATCTACTACATAATCAGCTGAGAGGTTAGATGGTGCCTTACCTGCCTTGTAAACTCCAAGAGCAACCTCGTCACCCATGAAAATCTTCTTTCCGTTGAAGCCTGTCTGGAACCATTCTTCTACGATACGTGCACCAAGACCTGCTGTCTCACCTTCGTGGTTGAAGAATGCACCGTAAACAGTCTCACCGTCCTTGTTAACTGAGATGTAACCCCAGATAGGACCCCAAAGACCAGCACCCTTGAGAGGTACGATGAGCTTCTGCTCACCATTGATATTAGCAGTGAATGTTCCGTCAGCGTTCTCTGTGATAACCTCTGCATACTTGGCATCAACGTCAGCCTCGCCACGAAGGTTAACTGATGAAAGAATCTGTCCCTTTACGTCACGAGCCACGTTAGCATCCTGAGTTGCCTTGAGTGATGATGCTACGAAGGCGAGGAGGAATGCTACGATGATTACCATCACGCTTGCATATACAATAGTATATACGTTGCTATTTGTATTCAATTTTGCCATTTCTGTTTCCTCCTTATTTTACAGCACGCTTAGCACGCTTGTTAATATTTGACTGAATGAAGCAGTAGTCGATGAGTGGAGCGAAGACGTTCATCAAGAGGATAGCGAGCATCATACCTTCTGGGAAACCAGGGTTGAGCACGCGGATGATGATTGCCATAGCACCGATAAGGAATCCGTAGATGTACTTACCGCACTCTGTACGAGCAGCTGTTACAGGGTCTGTTGCCATGAATACTGCACCGAATGCAAAACCACCGACAGTGAGCTGCTCCCACCATTCGAAGTTCTGTGCTCCTTCGTATGGGAGAAGGTATGCGAGAAGAGCGCCACCTACGAATGTAGATACGATAATCTTCCAGCTTGCAATACCGGCCCAGATGAGGATTACGGCACCAATCATGATTGCGATGAATGAAGTCTCACCGATTGAACCAGGGATAGTACCGATGATAGTGTCCATTGCGTCGTAAGTCACAGGCTCGCCAGCACCAAGCTGACCGAGTGGAGTAGCGCAAGAGTAACCGTCAATAGTACCGTTGATACAATCCATGTAGTTCTCGTTAACCCATACCTTATCTCCTGACATCATTGCTGGATAAGCAAAGAATAGGAAAGCACGAGTTACGAGTGCTGGGTTGAAGATGTTCATACCAGTACCACCGAATACCTCCTTAGCGAAGATAACAGCAAATGCTGTTGCAATAGCAAGAATCCAGAGTGGGCAGTTAACAGGAACAATCAAAGGAATGAGCATACCTGTAACGAAGAATCCTTCGTGTACCTCTTCCTTCTTCCACTGTGCAACGGCACACTCGATACCAAGACCAACTGCGTATGAAACGACAATCTTTGGAAGCATAACGCCAAGTCCGTAGAGGAACTGACCGAAGATGTCGTCAGTAGGAACACCTACAGCGAGGTTGTGCTGGTAACCGATGTTGTACATACCGAACAAGATTGCTGGTATGAGTGCAATAATAACGAAGAAAATAGAACGCTTTGAGTCGATAGCGTCGTGGATGTGAGCACCACGAACCTTGGCTGTCTCGTTTGGTACGTAGAAGAATGTCTCTGCTGCGTCAAACAATGAGCCAAAGGCGCTCAACTTGCCTCCCTCTGAGAAGGCAGGTTTCATATTGTCAAGAATTTTCTTAAGTCCCATAGTGCTTATTCGTTTTCTTTACGCAACATATCGAGACCCTCTCTTACGATGCGCTGAAGTTCAACCTTTGAACTATCCACGAACTCTGCTACAGCGAAGTCCTCAGGAGCTACCTCGTAGATTCCGAGTGCCTCCATACGGTCGATGTCGCCAGCGATGATAGCCTTAACGAGCTGTTCTGGATAGATGTCCATTGGGAATACAGAATCGTACTCACCACTGAAGATCATGTGACGGTGTCCACCCTTTACACGAGCATCAAGCACATACTCCTTCTTGCTTGACTGAAGCCATGAGAAGTATGAACGGCTTACAGAGAACTCGTTGAAACGTGGTGCAATCCAACCGAAGAGCTCGTCTGCATCGTCACCCTCAGGGATAGCTGTAACCTCTGTAGAGTGAGCGAGAAGGAATCCTTCTTCACTTGTCTTGACACCAGTAAGTGGGTTGCCGTCGATAAGACGAACCTTCTTGTCTGTGTTGACGTTGCCTGCAACGATGTCAGCAATCTTAGCACCTACAAGAACCTTCTTGTAAGATGGAGTCTTGATTTCTGAACCTGCAACAGCAATAGTACGAGTAAGATTAACCTTACCTTCATTGAAAAGACGGCCAATGAAGATAACCTCTTCTGCACCGATTGTCCAAACAACCTCACCCTTGTTGATAGGGTGTGTATTGTTGATCTGCACACCAACATTACCTGCTGGACACTTACCATCGAATACTGTCACTTCAGCATCCTTTACAGAAGTAAGTTTGCTGCCTGGCTGAACACCGAGGTAAACCTTTGCAATTCTGCTAAGAGCAGTGATACCAGTTTGGAAGTTTTCTACCTCGCCAGCAAGTACTACGCCTTCAAAGTCAGCAGCCAAAGGCATGTCGCTGAATGCAGACACGTAGATGCCCTTAGGAGCGTCGCTTGGATTTGCAACGACTGCGTATGGGCGCTGTACGAAGAATGAGAAAAGACCGCTCTCAAGGAGGGCTGCCTTCACCTCATCGCCAGAAAGCGATGTTGCATTCTTCACACCGAAGTCAACGTACTCCTGACTTGCAGCGGCTTCTACCTGAACGCTTAATACTTTACGACGATCGCCTCTCTCAACGAGTGTTACCTTTCCGGCAACAGGAGAGACGAACTTCATTTCTGGATGCAACTTGTTTACAAACAGAGCATCACCAGCCTTTACAACATCACCTTCCTTGACTACCACCTTTGGTTTCATACCCCAGAATGCATCAGGAACAAGTCCATAGACCTTAGATGCAGGCACGGCAGAAACCTGAGCAGCAGCCTTACCTTTAAGGTTGATGTTCAAGCCTTTTCGTAATTTAATTACATTCGCCATATTATTGTTAATATTAACTGTGTTTTGGATTTTCAAAACGATAACGAGGACACAGGCTTCCTAAAAATCCCCTTGTCTCCCCAAATTTGGTGACAAAGTTAGTTATTTTTCGCCGAACAGATTATATTTTTTTAGCACTTTTTCACGTTTTAGGATTAAATTACAACGTATTTATGTATTCGTGCAGTTTTTTGTAGAAAGTATGATGTGTCAATGTGTCAGAATCGCCTATAATCATAAGCTTCATCCTTGCACGAGTCATTGCCACATTCATACGTCGCAAATCGTTGAGAAAACCAATCTGTCCGTGCTCGTTGCTACGAACCATACTGATGATGATAATGTCACGTTCCTGTCCCTGAAAGCCGTCAACGGTATTTACTGTTATGGACTTACGGAAAGGACGTAACTCTTCATCCTTCTTAATCAACGAACGGATGTATTGTGCCTGAACCCTGTAAGGACTTATGATGCCAACATCAAGTCGTTCGTCAATAAATCTTTGTTTCCCAATCTTATTGATGTAATCCGTTAATGTCTTGATACAAAGCTCTGCCTCAGGCTTATTGATGCGTCCGTGGCTCTCTCCGACAAACTGCTCGTGGAAGTCAGGAAGGGTAGTTTCATCCTCTTCGGATGGAGTGCTTCCGATGTTGTCAGTTTGTTCTCCATCCGTCAATGCGAGAGCATCGTTAACGTGTGCTGTATCAATCCATTGTATAGGAGTGTCAAGGTCAAGAATACCTCGGTTCTGCACATCTGGAGCGGAAGTTAGCTTTCCTCCGTAAAACCAATCGGATGAAAAACGCATAATTGCATCATTCATACGGTATTGTACATTGAGAGTTGCGACGGATTCTGGTACATTATCAACCACTCGTTCCATGAGTGTCTTGCCCAATCCTCCACGCATTGCGTCATAGTTCTTGATTGTAGGTGGCAACTGCTGGTGGTCACCTGCAAGAATAACACGACTTGCTCTGCGCATAGCTATCCAACATGCTGGTTCCAAGGCTTGTGCAGCCTCGTCAATGAAGAGGGTAGAGAACTTGTGACCAACGAGAATCTTATTTGCCGCTCCCACAAGAGTACATGAAACGACACGGGCTTCATCGAAAAGAGAGGCACTGATGCGAACCTCAATTTCTGATGCTCTTTCTCTAAGGCGAGCTATCTTTTGATGAATGTTGTCTCCTTTCTTCTTGTTCTCACGTATTTGCCTGATTGTTTTACGAATGCTCCATAGTTCTGGGTAGTCAGGATGACTCTCAAACTTACGCTCATAGGTGAAGCTGAGCATCTTGTCGTTTACTCTTGATGGATTGCCGATACGCAGTACAGGTACGCCATGGTCAACGAGTTTCTCACAAATCCAGTCAACAGCCATGTTGCTTTGTGCGCAAACCATGACTTGTGTTTCACGCTTAAGTGTCTCATAAATAGCCTCTACAAGCGTTGTGGTCTTACCTGTTCCTGGAGGTCCATGTACGACTTCCACATCCTTTGCCCACAAAACTTCGTTTACGGCTTTCTCCTGTGAAGGGTTTAACCATGGAAATGTTTGTGGAGCGAAGGTATATTTCTGTGGTTTTATCTGTCCTGCGATGATGTCGCGAAGGTCGGCAAGACGGTTCTTCTTTGCATTTGTAACATCGTCAAGAGCGTGAAACATCGTCTTGAAACTTGTCTCGTCAAAGAATAGTTGGATGCCTAAGTTGTCAGCATTCTGTAAATCAATAAGTGCTTGATTGTTCGGGATTGAAACAACCATTGTTGCACCATCTGTATAACATACTTGGCAAGAATGATTGAAATACTTTATCTCGTTGTTTTCATCTATACAAAAGAATTGAACAGGCTTGCCGTATTCAAAACAATGGTCGATATCATTCTCGTCCTCAACCTCATTCTCGTTGTTTATCTGTACGACAAGCTGATTGAGTGAATTGTAATAGCTCTTGCCGGCAGAAACAGGGTACCAGCACAATCCACGATGAACCTTGCGCTTGATGCCCATCTTCTCTGTCTGAATGCGGAATTCTTCTTTCTCCGCTTCATATTCCATTGTCAACAACTGACGAAGCTGTTGTAAGTATAATGTTGAATTTTGCATGATTATCTTAGAATTGTTGCGTCATAGAGCATTCTGACAATGGTGTCCTTGAGTTTCATGTGCTTCTTGCACAGATTATAGACGGAATCAAATTCCTGACTGAATGACGGCTTGTTTTTACTTGTGTCCTTTGCCCATTGTTCCCACGCCATCTTAAAGAGTTCGTGTGCGCCAATGTAATTATCTTCAGTGACAAACACAAATGCGCCAATGAGGATATCTCGTGTATTCTCTGAACCGATAACGTGCTCACACAATTTATCGAGGTTTCCCGTACCGAGGAGACATTCCGTGAGAATGTTGCTTATACCAGACGTATCTGGTGCAATGTATTGCAACTTGTAAACATAGTCAAGTGCCTCTGCGTATCTTTCAGTACGGCACAAGCACTTGCTTATCCCCAACAAATGGCTTGTGTTCTCTGGTTGCATGGCTAAAAGCTCTTTGTAATAGCCAATGCACTCTTCATATTCTCCTTTTGCTGTAAGTACTGCAACAAGATGACTGAGTGTCCAATGAGAGTTACTGTTGAGAGCGTAAGCCTTACGGTAGTATTCTACACATTCAAGACCTTCTTTTTCAAGACAGAACGCAAGTTTTTGGAACAATCCAGCATTTTCTTCCGTCTCAGGAATGTCAACGGCTTGGAAGGCTTTAAGAGCGTAGTGGTAAAGCCCATTGCGAAGAAGTACGTTGCCCATTTCCTTATAGTAGTTGTCTGGAAGGTTTTCTGACTGCTCGTTGCCTGATTCGCTAGTTAATATGTTGCACCAGTTCATGTCCATTGGCAAGAAAGAGTATTCTTTCTTATTGTCACTTATACTATGTCTAAATGGATTGTAGAACTGCGAATGTTGAGGATAAAGAAAGTAGAAACGATATAGGTCAAATATGTAGAATCTACATATTCGATGAGCAGACATGTTGCTTTTATCTTTAGCCTTACTTTCAAGAATATCACGTTCTTCCTCAGTCATCTGTGATTGTAATCTGTTTGACAGGTTACCTATGGTTTCACCAATACTTGTGATGGAAATGGCAAAAGAATAAAGGTCACTATTGCAAAATGGAGTTGAGTTAATCATTGCTCCCACAAAACCCGTGATTTGTCCTTGTTCACTTTTGCTTATCAGCGGTGATTTAGGATCAAAAGGGTAGAACCAATGTGATGTCTTGTGGAAGAATTCAAAGTTCTTCATAAGACGGAAAGAACTAAGGTAAATGTCAGCACCATCATGTTCCATCTCTGCCATCTCGTGAATCTTCTTCTCAGCCTTCATGTCAGCATTTGTCTTCTGCCATTCAGGATTCTCGTCGTCGTCACGTCTTACAACTCCGCTCATAGCTTCCTTGAAAGACCTGCCAGCCATGATAGATGGAAGGATGTCTGTGTTCATCTTTGTTGTTATAGCATCAGTTGCACTACTTAACTGTAACTGTGTGCAAACAAAGATTATATCTTTAACGAATGTCGTATCATCTGACATGATTTTCAACTTACTTTTCAATTCGTTGCTCAGACAAATACGATTGCCATAGAGGCGTAGTGCAAGCACTATGCCAACAATGGCACGCATACTTATTGAAGCGTTTGATGACAAGTAAGCATCAAACAGAAAATGTAGTTTCCTAATGTCAAAGTATTCGAGAAGTGCCAGAGTTACAGCAGATACAAAGATTGCTTTTGTATCTTCGTCTATATTCTGATTATCAATTACTGTGTTGGATATTTCGTGTTTGCTATTGCTCCATAATCCACTTGACCACACATTCTCAAACATACAATTACGCAGTTCTTCCATCTTCATGCCAAGGGCTGAAAGCTTACGGTTGCGAATGCTGTCTCTCGTTTCATTGTTTTGCCCATTTATTGATTGAAGGTCAATGTTGGTGGTAATAATGTCGTTTATAATGTCCTCAAGGATTATCTCACCTTGATTGCGCATGGCAAGACAATACAAGTCAGCTGGACGTTCCTTGTATCTTTCTGCTCTATCAACAAGGTCATTTATGGTAAGAATCTGCAACTTAGTGTTGTTACGCTCGTTCATGGCATTGTTGTCCACATAGTTTTGGAGCATATAATCCAGCATGGCATTGTAGGAGAATTCTATCTTCTCCATCTCATTCTGAATGTCCCAGTTACCAAGCAAAGTGACCCTTTGTTTCAAAAGTTCGATAGCAGATGCTAAGTTGTCATTCTCAATGAATGATTTTACATTATCTGAAATTTCCATGGTGCATGAATGTTCGCTATGGAATGATGTTACTTTTTCTTTGTGAATGTGCTGTCAACCAACTCCCCGAATGATACTGTACGCTTCATGAGCGTACGTCCGTTTGCCCATTCTGCGGTAGAACTTACAATCTTTGCATCAGGCATAGATGAAGCCTTAAATACAGGGTAGGAGAGTATCGTGTCAGGAATCTCGCTAATAAATTTCGTCTTTATTGTGTAAATCATGTCTTTGTCACCACGCTCATTAAGGGCATTTAGACGATTTACAGCAATATCGTATCCTTCTACAAGCTTGTGAATGTCATCGTTACGCTTAGCCACAATACTGTCGTGGAAGATTACTGCAGAAAGGTTACCGATAAGCTCCGATGATGAAATGAGACGATGCGCTCCGTTGTTTTCTGCTTCCATGGCATATGGCTCTGGAAGGAAGGCTCCATCATACTGGTTCTGGTCAGTCATCTTGCAACGAAGAGCAATGTCGTTAATTTGTGGCTTGTTTAACTGCAATAGTGGGAGCTTGATGTGCTCCATCACTTTGTCAGCCATATAATCCAACGCAGAGTTGCGTGTGATTGCCATAATCTTCTCCTTGATATTGTTCACGGATTTTATTCGTGATGAATGTGTTGACATAAGGAAAAGGTTCAAGTCAGTTCTCATGACAACCTTGACAGAATCGCCACGTGAACGCCAGATGTTTGCCTTGACAATGTCGCTTACCACACCATCAGCTTCGCCATTAGTGAATGCTGTGTCGCAATCCATGGCAGAACTGTAAGTGAGCAACTCTATGTTAAGCCCAAGGGAATCGTAGATTCCTGTCTCCTTGGCGTAATAGAGTGGGAGGTTATCCATTGTTGGTACAAGTGCAACGTGTAAGGCTGTAGAGTCGTACTCTACAACAGAGTCGTCTTTGGAGTCATTGCAAGAAAAAAGCCCTGCAATAACAAAAGGCAAAATGATGTAAAGGATTCTTTTCATAAAAAAGTAAAAACAAAATAGACAATTTGTCTCTTGTAGTGATACTCGAGACAAATTGTCGTATTTATTATAATTCAGTTAAGTGAATATGCAATAAGCATAATTATTCACCCTTAACAGCTGCTACACCTGGGAGAACCTTACCCTCGATAGCCTCAAGGAGAGCACCACCACCTGTAGAGATGTAAGATACCTTGTCAGCAAGACCGAACTTGTTTACACAAGCAACTGAATCGCCACCACCGATGAGTGAGAATGCGCCCTCAGCAGTTGCCTTAGCAATTGCCTCACCAATAGCCTTAGAACCTGCTGTGAAGTCCTCGCACTCGAAGCATCCTGCAGGACCGTTCCAAAGGATTGTCTTAGCACCCTTGATTGCGTTAGCGAACTTCTCACGGCTTACAGGACCTGCATCAAGACCCTCGAACTCAGCTGGGATTGCGTTAGATGGGAATACCTCAACCTTAGCACCTGGCTTAACTGAGAATGTAGAGAAGTCGTAACCTGTACAACATACAGAATCCTCACCAAGAACGAGTTCAACACCATTCTTCTTAGCAAGTTCCTCAACGTTGCGAGCAACATCAAGCTTGTCAAGCTCAACGATTGAACCACCAATCTCACCACCGTGTGCCTTAGCGAATGTGTATGTCATACCACCGCAGAGGATGAGCTTATCTACCTTACCGAGGAGGTTCTCGATGATACCGATCTTAGAAGATACCTTTGAACCACCCATGATAGCTACGAATGGACGCTCAATCTTGTTGAGAACAGCGTCAACAGCCTTAACCTCCTTCTCCATGAGGAGACCGAGCATGATGTCCTTCTTGTCGAAGTAGTCAGCGATAACGGCTGTAGAACCGTGCTTACGGTGAGCTGTACCGAATGCATCCATTACCCAGCAGTCAGCGTAAGAAGCGAGCTTCTTGGCGAACTCCTTCTGTGAAGCCTTCATTGCCTTCTTAGCATCCTCGTATGCAGGATCTTCCTTGTCGATGCCTACTGGCTTACCTTCCTCCTCAGCGTAGAAGCGGAGGTTCTCAAGAAGAAGAACTTCACCAGCCTTGAGAGCTGCTGCCTGAGCATCAGCCTTCTGACAGTCGTCAGCAAACTTAACGTCAACACCGAGAGCCTTGCTAACAGCAGGACCAATCTGCTTGAGTGAGAGTTCTGGCTTAACCTTGCCCTTTGGCTTACCCATGTGTGACATGATGATAAGAGCACCGCCCTTTTCAAGGATAAGTTTGAGTGTAGGAAGAGCACCGTTGATACGAGTCATATCTGTGATCTTACCGTCCTGAATAGGCACATTGAAATCTACACGAACGATTGCCTTCTTACCTGAGAAGTCATAATCTTGAATGTTCATAGTCTTTTATGTTTATTAAATTGTTAAATTAAAGAAATTTCTTTCGTTTGTATTGTTGAACGATTTGAAAACAACAAATTTCATATTGACTGCAAAGATAATAAAATCTCTGCTAATATGATTATCCTAAAGGATTTTTTTTGACAAAATGGTTGCAAAGGTGCTTTATGTCACATTTTTCGCACTTCGGTTTCCGTGATTGACAAATGTACCTTCCATGTAGGAGCAACCAATGGTGTGCGTCAGGAATTTTTTCTGCGGGAATATGCTTTACGAGTTCCTTTTCCACAGAATATGGAGTGGTGCAGCTTTCCGGAACAAGTCCCAACCTGTGACTTACCCTGAAAATATGGGTGTCCACTGCCATTGCTGATTTCCTCCATATTACGGCTTGAATGACATTTGCCGTCTTGCGACCTACTCCTGGCAGTTTTACAAGGTCGTCCATGTCGCTTGGCACTTCTCCGCCATGTTGTTCCATAAGCATCTTTGCCATTCCTACAAGGTGCTTTGCCTTGTTGTTCGGGTAACTGATGCTCCTGATGTATTCAAAGATGGCTTCTGGCGTTGCTTCTGCCATCACCTCTGCCGTCGGGTAGTCGCGAAACAAGGTTGGAGTAACCATGTTTACTCTCTTGTCCGTGCATTGGGCAGAGAGAATCACGGCTACAAGAAGCTCGAACGGAGTGGTGTAGTTCAACTCCGAACTTACGTCTGGCATTGAGGCTTCAAAATACTCAATGACCTTGCTGTACTTTTCTTGCTTCCTCATCGGCTAAAGTCATTAGTGCAATATCATATTTAAGCGGATCTTCAGCATCCCATGACTTGAAGATGTTGGTCAGTTCCTCACAGGCTTTCCATGTCGGGCGCTTGTTCTTCAGGATGGATTGTGTCTGTTGCATAACATGCACATCCATAACTGCATACAAGTCTTTGCTTGAGCGTGACTTCCATAGTCCCAAATCAGGACTTTGAGTGCGTGTCATCCATCGAATAAACATGCAAATTCGCTTGCAGGCGGACTTGTCCATACTTCCCACCTTGGCTGGTTGCAGCCAGTTGCAGATAATGGCGATGACTTCCTTTGTGCTCTTGCCCTCAAATATCTCTTCGAGCGTCTCATGTCCTTGTATTGCCCACTGGAGGTTGCGGCAAACGGCCTTGAACGTCGGTACGTTGAGAGTGCGATAAACGCAGTCGTTCTTTGCCGTCGTGTAGCTCATCTCGTAGCATCCCATACGGATGAAATGTGCTGGGTGCCAGTGCATCTCGTCGCGAATCATTCGTAGGGCAGTAGGGTAGATAACCTTGCGCGAACCCCAAGTAATCATGGCAACAAGGAGTGCTCCAAGCTCTATGTCGAGCTGGTTGTCGGTGTGTTCCATCAGTTGATAAACCACGCCGCATGGATCAACAGCCTTGAAACGCTCTATGCTGAAGGTCTCAGAATATGCCTTGTCAAGCTTTTCTTTGAAATCGTTCATTGAAACAGGAATGATGTGGGGCAAGCCAAAGACGGCTTGCCGTGAGTTGTGAGTTACTCCCTTTTTTTACTCCTTGCAAGTAAAGCGCTAGCTGAACTTGCGAAACTTGAATAGCTTAAAGCTCTTCACATTCTTCCACCCACTGAGCATAGCTTGCATCAGATGGCATTCGCCAGTCGCCACGAGGGCTAAGGCTTACGCTTCCTACCTTAGGGCCATCAGGGAGACATGAACGCTTGAACTGTTGAGTGAAGAAACGACGGCAGAATGTTGTCAACCATTTCTTTATGGTCTCTTCATCGTATGAACCTACAGGCATTGAGGTCTCGTCTTCCTCGTATGTCTGCTCAATGAAAGCCTTCTTTGCAAGATGATAAATCTTTGCTGGGCGGAATCCATTTCTGAGGCAGTTGTAAAGGAAGAAGTCATGAAGCTCGTAAGGTCCTACGAGGTCTTCCGTCTTCTGCTTTATCTCGCCGTTCTCGTCAGCAGGGATAAGCTCTGGGCTTATAGGCGTGTCAACGATGTCGAGAAGCGTGTTCCTTGACTCCTCGTCAACAATGCTGTTTGCCACCCATGAAACGAGGTACTTTACAAGTGTCTTAGGAATACTGCAGTTGACGCCATAGTTTGACATGTGGTCGGCATTGTATGTTGCCCAACCGAGTGCAAGCTCAGAGAGGTCGCCTGTTCCCACTACGAATCCGTCAAACTGGTTTGCCACGTCCATAAGAATCTGCGTGCGCTCGCGTGCCTGTCCGTTCTCGTATGTCACGTCGTGGATGTTGATATTCTGATCGATGTCCCTAAAGTGCTGAAGACAAGCATCCTTAATGCTTATTTCCTTAAGTGTTACTCCAAGTGACTCCATAAGTGAAACGGAGTTGTTGTAGGTGCGTCCAGTCGTTCCGAATCCTGGCATCGTGATTCCGATGATGTCGGTACGGTTGCGCTTTAGCTTGTCCATTGTCTTGACGCACACAAGGAGGGCGAGGGTAGAGTCAAGTCCTCCGGAGATACCGAGCACTACGCTCTTGGCACCTGTATGAACAATACGCTTTGCGAGACCTTCCACCTGAATGGCGAATATCTCCTCGCAACGCTCGTCGAGAGTCTTGCCAGAAGGTACGAATGGGTGTGGGTCAATCCAGCGTGTAAGTTCGAAATCATACCTTGGGTTGCAAGGCTGTGTGTGAATCTCCATCGTATCGGAAATGTCCGTAAGACGTATGTTTTCGCTGAACGTGGTGTTAATCATTCGCTCTGTGCGAAGGTGCTCCACGTCGATGTCTGAGATTATCATCTGGTCGTCAAGGGAGAAGCGTTCGCTGCTGCCTATGAGTGAGCCGTTCTCGTAGATAAGTGCGTTTCCTGCAAACACGACATCCTGAGTCGATTCGCCGAAACCGCATGATGAATATACGTATCCAGAGATGCAACGAGCAGATTGCTGGCTGATGAGCGAGCGAAGGTACTGGTTCTTGGCGATAAGCTCGTTTGTGGCAGAGAGGTTGAAGATGACCTCAGCTCCGCGAAGTGCGAGGCTGCTGCTTGGTGGTATTGGTGCCCAGAGGTCTTCACAAAGCTCGATGCCGAAGGTTACCTTACTTGTCTTGAACAGCATGTTCTTGCCCATAGGTACTGACTGTGCGCAGAGGCTTACGTTGCAGTTAGGTATGGTGCTTGCTGATGCAAACCATCTCTGCTCGTAGAACTCCTTGTAGTTAGGGAGGTAAGTCTTTGGCACTAAGCCCAGAATCTTTCCACCCTGAATAACCACGGCGCAGTTGTAGAGCGACGACTTCACCTGAACAGGCATTCCTATGATGGAGATAATCTGAAGTGAACGAGTCACGTCAAGAAGACGGAACAACGCTGCCTCAGCATTGTCCAACAACAATTGCTGGCTGAAGAGGTCCTGGCAGGTGTATGATGTTATGCTTAACTCTGGGAAAACGATTATTTCCACGCCTTTGCCCTCAGCTTGTACAATGAGACTTTCAATCTCTTTTTCGTTGTAATCACAATCTGCTACCTTCAGCGAAGGAATGGCAGAAGCAACTTTGATGAATCCGTAATTCACGACTGTATTATTTAATTGAATTTGTTATCTGTAGAAGAACATTGCTAAAGTAAAAGTGATAAGTGAATAGTGAAAAGTGAAAAATCCATTTTCCCCATGTTCGCAAGATTCATGCGAATAGCAAGGAACTGATTTTTTCACTTTTCACTTTCACTTATTCTAATCCTGTGTTTACTTTACCTTGAGTGGTGCAGGACCAGTTACGGTTGGCTTGACAGGAATGATGTTGCCCTTCTTGTCGAATGTCATCTTGTCAATACATACCTCGCGGTGAACGCCAGGGCCACCGAAGCGGCGGTCGCGCATGAAGTCCTTGTTGATGCGGTGGTAAACAATGTACCACTCATCCTTGCCTGGAATCTGGAGAACTGAGTTGTGTGCAGTACCGTAAATCTTCTGTGAAGCGTCCTGCTTGATTACGTTGTAGTTGTCCTTGTCGATTGAGATAGGGCCGAGTGGTGACTTTGACGTTCCGTAGCAAACGTGGTAGTTTGCGCTGCCTGTGTCGTCAACTGACCACATGAAGTAGTATGTTCCCTTGCGGTAGATTACGTATGCTCCCTCGCGGAATGCCCATGTCTGAAGGTTTCCGCCCTCTGGAGTCATCTCTGTAGCTGTTTCCTTCTTGATTGACATCATGTCGTCGTTGAGCTCGGCACCTGCCATGAATCCGTTGCCCCAGTAGAGGTAGAACTTTCCGCTCTTTGGGTCTTGGAACACGTCAACGTCGATTGCCTGTCCGCCTCTCTTGCCTGGGCGGTCAGCATCTGTCACAATGCTTGTCTCTGATGCCACGAAAGGACCTGTTGGGCTGTCAGACACTGCAACGCCAATCTCCTTGCGGTTGCTCTTTGGGTTGTGTGCAGAGAAGTAGAAGTAATACTTGTACTCGCCCTTCACCTTGCGCTCGATGATACATGGTGCCCATGCATTGCCAGTAGCCCATTTTACTTGCTCTGACTTGACGTCAAGCATCACGCCCTCGTCCTTCCATGTCTTGAGGTCGGAAGAAGAGAATACGCTGAACTTGTAGCCGCCCCAACCAGGAACACCGTCTGTTGTGCTGTAGATGTAGTATTTCTTTGTCTTGTTAGAGTACATCACCTCTGGGTCAGCGTGGAAGTCGGGTAGGATAGGGTTGCCCTTCTCTCCGTACTCTGCGAGGAGACGCTCCTTCTCTGCGCGTGTGATAGGGATGATTGTACCGTGGCGTGGTGTGAACTTGCCCTTGGTTGCTGTGTTCTGTACAAACTCAAACTTCTTGAGGTCGCTTGACTTGCAGAACTGGTAGTGACCGTTAGCGTAGCAGTCGTACATCACAATCCATGACTTGCCGTCTATTGTCTTGCACACGCCTACACCCTCAACGGCTTCCTTTGTCTGCTCCACGTTGCCGTCAATCTTTGTCCACTTGTCAGTAAGGTTTGAAGCCGTTGCCTGATAGATGCCTCGTCCGCCTTCCTGCTTGTAGAAGAGATGGTAGAGCTTGTCTGCATCGTTGAACACGATGTCGCCGTCAATAGTTGCGCTTCCAGCGTCAAAGAGATACTTTGGCTCGCCCTCGAGGTCTGTGAAGTCCTTGTTGGCATACTGGTAGTAAATCTTGTCGTATCCACCGTCGGCTGTGAGGAGTGAGTAGAACACCATGTATTTGCCTGCCTTGCGGTCATAGATTGTCTCTGGTGCCCATACGCGTGTCACGTTCTTCCACTTGTCCGGGTAGCGGGTAGGGAAGTTGACTACGCTGTGCTTCCAGTTGATGAGGTCAGTGCTCTTGAGGAGAACCATGCCACGGTTGCTTGACCATCCGAGGTTTGACTTCATGTCAGTCACGACCATGTAGAATGTCTTGCCGTCCTCGCAGCGAAGGATGTGTGGGTCGCGCACGCACTGTGTGAACGCAATCGTATCGCTTGAGATGACTGGATTACCACCGTTGAGAGGAGTGAAGTTGTAGCCGTCATCACTGAGGGCGTAGCAAATCTGCTCATCCTTAGGATCGTTACTGTTGAAGTAAGTGAAGAGGTAAGCCACCATCTCGTTTGGATCCTTTGGAGCCTCTTGTGTCTTGTTGTTCTTCTGTGCACTGGCTGGACAAGCGAGGAGCATTGCCATTGCCGATGCCATTGTAAATCTTGATAGGTTCATATTGTGTAGTATAGTTATTAATTATTCGACCTCGGAAGGTCAAGTTTTATTTATTTTCCCTTTAGAGTGAGACGAGAAATTTCTCTTTGTTCACTACGAATCGCAGGTGAGTGCCTTCGCCGATGATATTATCGTTCATCTTTGCAACGATATGGAATGTGAGTTTCTTGCCTTCGACCTTTGTGAGTGTTGCTGTGGCTGAAACCTCTGCTCCTACCTTGGATGGCTTGACGTGTGACGATTCTATGTGACCTCCTACTGTTGTGCAGCCTTCTGGCAGTTCTTCGGCAACTGCAAGCATTGCGGCATTTTCCATGAGAGCCATCATCATTGGTGTTGCCAGTACTTCCATGTCGCCACTTCCAACAGAGAGTGCGGTCTTGTCAGGAGTAACCGTGAGTGTGCTTGTGTGACTTAATCCTTCTGTAAGCATAAATAGTTTTGAATCTGAACTTAATTTCTTTTGCTATGCAAATATAAGAAAAATTTTTGTATTGTACGAGATTTCTTCACGAAAAATAACAGTTTGTGAGTTTTTAAGTTGTGTAAGTTTTTAAGTTTGTAAGTTTTTGAGTTTTTTAGTTCTTGCGGAAGAGGATTTCAACACAGAGAGCACAGAAGACCACAGAGAATCAAAACACATACTGAAACAACATTTTGAATTATGAATTATGAATTTAGAATTTTCTCTTCCTCCTCAATGAGTCCTCATCGCTCCTCATGTTTTTTAGTTTTTTGAGTGTTTTGTTTTTTTGACTTCTGTTCATTAGTTCCACAAAACGGAAATAGTCATTTAGTCATTTTAGTCATTAGTCAAAATCATTTTCGGATAGTCCGAAAACCGCACAATATAATAAAAATATATATTTTTATTATATTGTGAGCAAAATCAGAGTGTGAAATCGATTTTGACTAAATGACTA